>JAXJBF010000091.1:0-6292 GCA_036303105.1 Peptococcaceae bacterium
ATGCCAGCGTTGTTGACGAGAATATCAATGCTGCCAAAAATTTTTTCTGCTTCATTGACCATTGCCTGAACGGCTTCAACGTTTGACACGTCGCAAGCATGGCCAATAATGGTTTGCTCCGGTGCAAATGCTTTGATTTCATTGGCGACTTTATCCAGATCGGACTGTGTGCGGCTGACTAACATTATGTTGGCTCCGGCTTTCGCAAAATCTTTAGCGAGTTCTGCACCAATACCACGTCCAGCGCCTGTAATGATCGCGTTTTTTCCAGCGAGTGAGAAAATAGACATTAGTAATTCCTCCTTAGATTGATACGATCTATCTTCTTAATGTTCTTTCTTTATTTATAACACTTCTCTTTTTACTTTTCTGTCGTTTGAACTACATTGAAATAAATCCCATAAAAATCCTTAATGTAGTTTCGATTACCGAATAAAAGATTAAAAAGAGATAGAATAATAAAAAACATTGATTAAATCAATAAAAGAGAAGGAAGTGTTTATTATGGCTAAGGCCAAAAATCAATCAATGGAAAGTCGGAGGATGAAATATTATATTCATTCATTGATTTGCATTGTAATAATGTTCGGTTTTCAATTTATCCCACCATTTACAGATGCTATTACACATACCGGAATGGATGCTTTAGGAATTTTTCTTGGGGTGCTCTATGGTTGGACATTCGTTAGCATGATTTGGCCATCGTTGCTTGGGATGGTGGCGTGCGGCTTTACTGGTTTAATGACTGTCCAGGAGAGCTTTTTGCAAGGGTTTGGGGCCGATATTGTTATTATTACCTTGTTCGTGTTCATCTTTGCTGCGTTTATGGAACAGAGCGGACTAAATCGTTGGATCGCAAACTGGTTCATTAGCCGAAAAATTGTTATCGGACGTCCTTATGTTTTTCTGGCGATGATGGTTATCAGTGCTTGGGTGCTTTCGACCTTCACCTACATCTTTGCTGCTATCATTGTGTTGTGGAGTGTTTTCTACAATATCAGCCGTGAACTAGGATTTGAAAAACGTGCGCCGTTTGTCAATTGTGTGCTGTTTGGGATTGTTTTAGGTGGTACCTTAGGCGCAATTACCATGCCGTTCAACCCAATGGACGTCATTGTACTGGGTATGATGCAGTCTTCCGTTGGCCTGACGGTAAACTATGTTACATTTTCTGTATTTAATATTTTCTTTGGTATTATTATTGTTATTTTATACACCTTGGCTTGTAAACTGCTTTTCAGACCAGACACTGGAGCCTTATCTGAAAAGGTGGACCGCTTCGGTTATCTCCGTGGGGAAAAGATGAACAGTGACCAAAAAACGGCATTGGGTGCATTGCTTGTATTCTTGGCTATGCTGCTTTTACCAGGTATTTTGCCAAAAACTTGGCCAGTCATTTCTCAACTTTCTACTTTGAGCGTTTCTGGTTCAGCTATTGTTGTCATTATTGCGCTGATGATTTTGCGTGACAAAAAATCCAGTGAAAATGAAGGCCTTTTAAACTGGGGTAAGTCCGCCATTAAAGGCGTAAACTGGGATGTTATTATTCTGCTGGCTTCAACGATGCCAATTTCAGCAGCACTGGAGTCGGATGAATCGGGCGTGTTGGCAGCGTGTGAAGAATTTTTAAAGAGCCAGATAGGAGACATGTCACCATTGCTCGCGATTGCGTTTATTTCGATTGCATTGGCCATCATCACTCAATTTTCGCACAATGCTGTGCTGTTGATCATCTTTGTTCCAATGCTTTGTCCATTGGTGGCTTCTTATGGCATTAACCCGGTTGTTATGGCCATTACACTGATGTTTTCTGTACAGTCTGCGCTTCTTACACCTGCGGCTTCCACACAGGCGGCTATGATTTATTCAAACACCGAGTGGATTGACAAGAAGGCAGTGTTTAAACTTGCGTTGTGCTCAATGATTATTATGGTTGCTGTTGCTTTACTCGGCGTTTTGCCTGTGGCAAATCTTGTATATTGATGTTGGTATGTAGTTTAAATTACTGTCATAGATATCTGTTTGATTTAGACTCATTGTAGTAAGTAAAAATGGTCGTTTTGATAGGAGGATAAAAAATGAGAAAAGCAAAACATGGTTTAACAGAATGGCAAGTAAACAAAGCATTTGCTGGGTACACCATCTTTGCACCAATGGTGCAAGTAGACAAACAGTTGGAAGGAAAAGACTTCAGCTATGTTTACATGATCGATATGAAAGGGGACATCGTCCATCACTGGACAGTGCCAGGCTTGGTGCGCATGCATGGTGAACTTTTGGAAAATGGCAATTTACTTTGCTCTTGCTCCGAAGTTGGGCGTCAGAATCCATATGGATTGGCCTTTTCTTCTTCGTCGATCGTAGAACTTGATTGGGATTCGAATATTGTATGGAAGCATGATGATCCAATGCATGACTGCCACGATCGCTGCCGCTTAAGAAATGGCAATACCCTGTATCTCCGTTATGCACCAATGACAGCTGAAGAACAGGAAAAAGTAAAAGGTGGTACTCCAGGAACCGAGCCAGGCGGTCAAATGTTTACTTTTGAAATGGTTGAGGTGACACCTGAAGGAACCGAAGTGGATTGTCTGCGCTTGTCGGATATTCTTGATCCAGACATTGATATTTTCACTCCACATGCTACGCGTGAAGTATGGCCAGGGCTTAACTCTGTCGAAGAATTGGCTGATGGACGCATCATTTCCACCAGCTACAACATGAGCCTCATTTACATCTGGAACCGCAAGGAAAGAAAAGTGGATTGGCGTTATGGCAACCAGCCAAACAAACAGATCTCTTTCCCACACGACCCAACCGAATTGGAAAACGGCAACATTTTGGTCTTCGACAATGGCCGCTACTATGTGGCAAACCCAGATGGCAGCTCGGCTGTTTTCCCACCAGACTTCAGCCGTGTTCTGGAAATCGATCCTAAGACTGAAGAAACCGTTTGGGAATATCGTGCCGACAACCCTGTTGATTTCTATTCCACCTACATTTCCAGTGCTCAGCGCTTGCCAAATGGCAACACCTTGATCGATGAAGGGGCAACTGGTCGCTTCTTTGAAGTCACCCCTAATAAGGAAATTGTTTGGGAATACATCAATCCAATTTACACTGACAGCGGCAACCGTTTCGGTCGTTTGAACGCAGTGTTCCGCGCTCACCGCTACCCAGTGGAATATCCAGGTCTGAAGGGTAAAAAATTTGATCTTGATGCAGAGCAAGCGTTGAATCAGCTTTATGGTTTTGAAGCTATGCAGGCAGCCAATAGAATGTAAAAAGATTTTTCAAAAGCAGCACCGTGTGTGAACGTGGTGCTGCTTTTTTTGTTCTGTTATTGACATATGCTATTTATGGTGCTATGATGAGCCTATAAAAGGCATATGCCAATAATAACTGTGTGAGTCAGAGAGAAAGAGGTTGTGACGATGAAGATAGCTATTCCAGTAGATCATCCGTCTTTAGAGAGTAAGGTGGCCGAAAATTTTGGCCGTGCGGCAAATTTTGTGTTCTATGACGATGCAACAAAAGAAGCTGTTTATGTTGATAATTCTGCGATCATGAGCCAGGGCGGAGCAGGCATTAAGGCTGCGCAGGTCATTGTTGATCATGGTGCGCAGGTATTGATCACGCCGCGCTGCGGTGAAAATGCTGCGGAGGTATTGAAGAAAGCTGGCGTGGCGCTGTATGGTTCGGTGGCAGGCTCTGCTGAAGACAATGTGCGCGCGTTTGAAGCACAAGAGCTGACAGCATTGACGGATATTCACGCAGGATTTCATCATCAGGGGTGATTGCTCATGAAAATTGCCGTTTTAAGCGGAAAGGGCGGCACAGGGAAAACGTTTGTGTCGGTGAATCTTGCGGCGTCGGCTGCGTCGGCGCTCTATGTGGATTGTGACGTGGAAGAACCCAATGGGCATCTGTTTTTTAAGCCAGAAACGGTGGCCTCGACGCCTGTGTCAAAATTGCTGCCTGTTTTTGACGCAGCGGCGTGCAATGGATGTCGGCAATGTCTCGATTTCTGCCGTTTTAATGCGTTGGCTTATATCGGTGATGCACCCATGGTGTTTAAGGATGTGTGTCATTCCTGCGGCGGCTGTCGGCTTGTTTGTCCAAGACATGCCATTGCTGAAGAAGCGGTTGAGATTGGTCATGTAGAAGAAGGGCACCATGGCAGCGTGGCGGTTGCTTCGGGTTTTTTGAACATTGGGGAAGCTTCAGGCATTGGCATTATTGCGGAGCTGCTGAAAAAGGCTGAAGCCTCTGAGGCGGCGCAGGTGGTCATCGATTGTCCGCCGGGGAGCGCGTGCTCGGTGGTGGAAAGCGTCAAGGATGCCGATTACTGCCTGCTGGTGGCTGAGCCAACAATTTTTGGGGCGCATAATTTTGAAATGGTTGCCGAGCTGACCACGGTCCTGCAAAAGCCTTGCGGTGTGGTGATCAATAAGTCGATGGCGGACACAGCACAGATGGATCGGCTTTGCGCCGAAAAGAAGCTGCCTATTCTGGCGCGCATTCCGTACGATGCCGAAACGGCGCGTTTGGGTGCCGAAGGCAGCATTGCCGTGGAACATGACGCGGCAATGCGGGCGTTGTTTGAGACGCTGTGGCAGCGCATTGAGGAGGAGGCAAAGGCATGAAACAATTGCTGATTTTAAGCGGAAAAGGCGGCACTGGAAAAACGACGACGGCGGCGGCTTTTATCGCTTTTGCAAACGCGCAGGCCTTTGCGGACTGCGACGTGGATGCTCCAAATCTGCACTTGCTGCAGCAATTTGCCGATGAACCGCGGACGACGGACTATCTGGGCGGGCAGAAAGCTCAGATCGATCTTGCGCGTTGCATTGGCTGTGGCCTTTGCCAGCAGCACTGCCGCTTTGATGCCATTCGCCGTAAGGCAGAGGGATTTGAAGTGAACCCTATTGCTTGTGAAGGCTGCGGCGTGTGCGTGGCTGTTTGTCCCGAACATGCTGTGACGCTTTTGGATGACGTTGCCGGTGAACAGATGCTGTACAAGGACGGCCGTGTGTTCTCCACTGCCAAGCTGAAAATGGGGCGCGGCAATTCAGGAAAGCTTGTCACAGAGGTGAAAAAGGCGCTGACGGCCAACAGCGACGCCGAATTTGCCATTGTTGACGGCTCGCCAGGCATTGGCTGCCCAGTCATTGCTTCCATCAGCGGGGCGCATATGGTCTTATTGGTGGCGGAACCAACCGTTTCAGGGATCAGTGACTTGCAGCGTGTGATCAAAACGTGTCAGGGTTTTGGCACGAAATGCGCTGTCTGTGTCAACAAAGCCGATGTCAGCCCGCAGCAGGCCGATCACATTGAACAGTTCTGCCGTGACAACGGCATCCCGTTTGTCGGCCGCATTCCGTATGATGAAACGGTGCCGAAGGCCATCAATGAAGGCAAGAACATTGCCGAGACAGCGTGTCCGGCACGCGAGGCATTGTTAAAGATTTATCAGGAAGTCATGAAATTGTTTTTTGAAGCATAAATGTTTATATTATGAAAATGGAGGCGTTATTTTTTATGAAAATCGCAGTTGCAAGCACAGGCGCAATGACCACAGAACACTTTGGCCATTGTGAGAACTTTAATATTTTTGATGCTGAAAATGGTGTCATCACCGCTCAGGAAAGCATTCCAAACCCAGGGCATAAGCCAGGATTCCTGCCAAACTATCTTGGCGATCTGGGCGTGAACGTGGTTATTTCCGGCGGCATGGGCCAAGGAGCCATCGATATTTTTAACACGCGCAACATCGAAGTCATCACTGGTGCCAGCGGCAGCGCCGAAGACTGCGCCAAACGCTACCTTGCCGGTGAACTGAAATCCACTGGTTCTGTCTGCCACAAACACGAACATGCCGATGAATGCGGCGGTCATCACGGCGCCTGAGTAGTCGTCCGATGCTAAGACAAGGTCTGAAGCCCATGCTTCAGGCCTTTTTCTTTGCTGGGGGTGGTGGACAGCGCTGGAGAATGTTTATATAATGAAAGACACAGTGATTGATGAAAGGAGGCGGATGGCGCATGCAGTCCATCAACACCATTTCGTTGGTGCAGCGTTATTGGCAAGTGTATATTCAGCCAGGTGCTTTTTGCATCGATGCCACGGCCGGGCGCGGGCATGATACCGAGACGCTTTGCCGTTTGGTTGGGCCGAACGGCCGTGTGCTGGCGTTTGATATTCAGCTGGAGGCCGTTGCAGCCACAAAAGAACGGCTGGCGAAGGCGGGCTTGTCGGCAGAGGTTGTGCAGGCGAGCCACGCCGACATGGC
>JAXJBF010000092.1:0-3779 GCA_036303105.1 Peptococcaceae bacterium
ATCAGGGGTTCGAATCCCCTTCTCTCCGGTGATTGCCGCGAGTCCGATTGGGCTCGCGGTTTTTTTATTCTTTGTGACGAATCGAGGTATTACCTATGAAACTAACCACGCTATGCTATATCGAACAAAATGATGCCTATCTCATGCTGCATCGCATCAAAAAACAGCACGATGTCAACCAAGGAAAATGGATCGGTGTTGGTGGCAAATTTGAAGCAGGTGAGTCACCAGATGATTGCCTGCTCCGTGAAGTTTACGAGGAAACTGGGCTGACGCTTACACGCTGGCGTTATCGCGGTGTCATCACCTTTTGCTACAATGACAACGAGGCTGAATACATGCATCTATACACGGCTGACGATTTTTCTGGTACTCTTGCAGAGAATTGCTGTGAAGGCGTTTTGCGTTGGGTCAAAAAGGAAGACATTTCCTCCCTCGCACTCTGGCGTGGCGACCGTATTTTTCTACAGCTGCTCGCAAATGAACACCCACCGTTCTCTCTAAAGTTGGTCTACCATAACGATGACTTGCTCAAAGCTGTGTTAGATGGAAAAGAATTGATTCTGGATTAAAGAAAAAAGTGTGATGTCACTTTTGTGACATCACACTTTTTTTATGAAAATCTATCCATGTTATCGACCATTTGGTGAAAGACACGGTAAAAAACCTGCAGATCATCATCGGAAATGCCTTCTTTGACAGCATTTGACGCCTCAATGGACACATGGTCGATGATGCGGCAAATACGCATCCCTGTTGGCGTAATTTTCACTTTCGAACGCCAACGACGTTTGACTTTTTCCTCTTCATGAACAACATACCCTCGTTCAACCAGATACTCAACAGCCCGGGAAGTCGCGGACTTGTCTTCGCAACACAGGTTGGCAAGTTCTGTGACCGTAAGGCCATCAATATGGTGCCCCAAAAAGTAAAGCACCATCACATGCTGGCTCTTTATATCATACGTTGCATAAATTGCAGTTTGTCTTTTTTTTATCTGCTGAAGCTTTTTATAGGCGGCAACCACCAATGTCATAAAATCGGTTACGCGGTGTTGCATGCGGCACTTCCTTCTTATCTTGCCAATTGACGCGGGATAAGCCGATCCTTAAGCGCGGGCTTCTTCTGCTCGGCGTTGTTCTGCTTTTTTGATTTTACCACTGATGGTCTTGTCCATTGCTTCGGTAAATTCAATAATGCGGAGCCATTTATATTCTGCCAGCTGACTGTTGCAGAAATCGCGAAGTTCACGATCAAGTTCTTTGGAAGCTGTATAACCTGGCGCAAGGACCACAATGGCCTTAATGGCCTGTCCACGTAGTTTATCTGGCACCCCAATGACACTACATTCTAATACAGCAGGATGCTTCATGAGCACTTCTTCAATTTCGTATGGCCCAATGCGATAACCACCACTTTTGATGATATCATCGAAACGGCCATGGAACCAGTAGTAACCATCTTTATCACGATAGATGGAATCCCCTGTGTGGAAGACACCGCCGCGCCATACTTTTTTATAGCGTACTTCATCGTCAAGATAGCCACAAAGCACACCAATTGGATGCTGACCATTCTTCGGAACCACGACGATTTCGCCAATTTCTTCATCTTTGGCCAATTCACCATCTTCATTGCGCAATTCAATATGGTATTGTGCCGATGGAATTCCCAATGCACCGTCTTTAGATGGCGCACCAATAAAGTTCGCCAAAAGCAGCGCCGTTTCAGTTTGGCCATACCCTTCACGCACTTCCAAACCGGTGGCTTCTTTAAATTTCTCAAAGATGTCCGGACTCATGTATTCGCCTGCCGTGCTTGCATGTTCCAAAGCAGGAAAATCAAGATTGGCTTTACGTGTCATGTAACGATAAATGGTTGGTGGTGCACAGAAAGAAGTCACACCATATTTTCTGATAATGTTCGCCATTTGCTTTGGCTCAAAATTATCAAAATCGTAAACCATGACAGCACATTCGTTGAGCCACTGGCCATAGAGTTTGCCCCAGGATGATTTTGCCCAACCTGTTTCAGAAACAGTGAAATGCAAGCCACCATCTTTTGTTCCCTGCCAATATTTTGCAGTCACAAAGTGCGCCAATGGATAGGTAAAATCATGAATAACACCTTTTGGCTGTTCAGTTGTACCGGAAGTAAAGTAAATAGCAATTGGATCTGTTGCTAAGGTTTCCTGACGTTCCAGGGTATCCGCGGCCTGTTCCATTGCTGTATTCAAGCATGCAAATCCTTCAATGCCTTCTTTTAAGGTCCAAAGTTTGCATGTGCGCCCAGTTCTCTGAAGGGCTTCCATCATATGTTCTGGTACATCATTTTGAGTCGTGCAGATAATTGCATTAATCTGCGCAGCCTCTAAACGGTAAATGATATCATCTGGCGTCAGCATGTGGGTGACTGGAACCATGATAGCCCCAATCTTATGCAACGCAATGACGGTAAACCAGTATTCATAGTGACGTTTCAGCGCCAACATAACACGGTCACCGCGCTGAAGGCCAGCATCTAAAAGAACATTGGCGATACGGTTACTTTCACGACTGATGTCAGAAAAGGAAAAGATATGTTCTTCCCCTTTGGTATTGCACCAAACCAGTGCACGCTTGTCCGGATGTTCTGCAGCGATCTCGTCGATGACATCATAACCAAAGTTAAAATTATCAGGATAATGAACCTCAAGATCAATGAGCTTGCCGTTTTCATCAACGGTCTCATTGAAGAATTTTTGATAGATACTCATTGTAGCTCCTCTGTATATAATTTTCCAATTTCACGAAAACGTTGATAGCGACTTTCGCTCAGATCGTTTTCTTTGGAAAGAATTTCTAATTCATCAATTAACATTTTTTCTAAGTCTTTGTAAAAGATGCGCGACCCCAGGTCTTTTTCAGAAATAATTTTTTCAGTAAAACCGAAACGATAAGCATCCTGGGCAGTTAACTTCAGATTATCTGCGGCAACATCCGCTTTCTTCGCATCTTTCCATAAAATACTGGCGCAGCCTTCTGGTGAAATAACGGAATAAACCGCATGTTCCAACATCCAAACACGATTGGCTACACCAAGGGCAAGTGCACCACCACTCCCACCTTCACCAATAAAGATAGATATGATCGGCACTTTAAATCCCATCATCGTGACTAAGTTTTCTGCAATGGCCTGACCTTGTCCGCGTGCCTCTGCACCAATACCGCAATAGGCACCAGATGTGTCTACGAAACAAATGATTGGTCGCTTAAATTTATCGGCCTGCTGCATCAGCCGCAGCGCCTTACGATAGCCTTCTGGATGCGGTGCACCTGACAGGCGAGCATTACGTTCTTTAATACTATGCCCTTTTTCAATAGCAATAACCGTCACAGGTTTCTTGCCAAGATAAGCCACACCGCCAACAATAGCAGCATCATCAGCATAACGCCGATCTCCATGCAGTTCAAAGAATTCTCTAAAGATCGCATGAATATAATCCAACCCTGTTGGGCGTTTGCTATCACGTGCAATCTTTACGCTGTCAAATGCTTCTGTACTCATTGGCCGCTCCTTTCTGCATGCAGTTTCAGCAGACGCGACAACACCACACGCTGTTCTGCACGTGGAACGATGGCATCAATAAAACCATGCTCAAGCAGAAATTCTGCTGTCTGAAAACCTTTTGGCAAATTTTTGCGCGTGGTCTGTTCAATAACACGCGCCCCCGCAAAACCAATAATGGCTCCTGGTTCTGCCAAAATGATGTCGCCTTCCATTGCAAAGCTGGCTGTCAC
>JAXJBF010000093.1:0-52425 GCA_036303105.1 Peptococcaceae bacterium
CACTCTGCAATAAGCCTTTTATATAATTGCTTATTCAGCAGCGATTGCGCCTGCTGGGCAAACACCTGCACAGCTGCCGCAGGAAATGCAAGAACCAGCGTCAATAGCGCGGGTACCGTCTCCGCTATCAGAAATAGCACCTACTGGGCATTCCCCTTCGCATGCACCACAAGAAATACAAGCGGAACTATCAACAACGTATGCCATACTTAACACCTCTTATTCTTTCTATAGATTTGCATCTATTATATCAAAAGAAATGTAAGGTGGCAATAAAATATAGTCAGATAAATGGTATCAAAACATTTACATATCTACACCAAACATAAAATTTCTACACAATTCAAAGTAAAATCAAAATTTTTCTGTAGCTTTATGCCTCAATAATCGTTAGAATATACATAGAAATAAAACACATTTTAAATATTTTATGGTGAAGGAGGCATTATAATGCAATCATTTGATTTTTATTGGAAACTTACTCGACCACATACTCTACCGGCGAGTATTATTCCATCTATAACCGGCATCAGCTTTGCCATTTATGCTGAACAAACCTTTCATTTCTTTTTAGCGATCATAATGGTACTTTGTGCTGCGCTTATTCAAATTGCAACCAACTTATTTAATGAGTATTTCGATTTCAAAAACGGCTTAGATACTGAAGAATCCGTCGGTATTGGCGGCGCTATTGTCCATGGAAACATGTCCCCCAAAACGGTATTATTATATGCATTTGTTATTTATGGGATATGTGCCATCTTGGGTATTATTCTTGCCGCTTATTCCTCATGGTGGCTAATCGTTATTGGTGCAATATGTCTCATTATCGGTTACTGTTATACTGGCGGACCGTATCCCATCTCCCGAACCCCTTATGGCGAGTTATTTGCCGGCTTTCTCTTTGGTTCCGGATTTAGTATGATTGCTTTTTTTACACAAACCGGACATATTACATTATATTCCTTTGCCATCAGCTTACCTTTGGTCGTTCTTATAGGCCTTCTTCTCACCGCAAATAGTCTCCGAGATCGAGTTGCCGACCAAGAGAATGGGCGTCGGACATTAGCAATCCTACTCGGCCATGACCGAACCGTTCTCTTTATGATTTTCGGATTCACTTTTTCCTATGTCTGGCTATTTGTTCTTTTTGCGTACGGACAAAACGTCCTGATTTTGCTTCCTATTTTTTCCGTTCTTTATGCCATAAATTGCGTAAATGCTTATCGCTATAGCAAAGGAAAATCACCTAAAAAAATGATGCGCGGTATGATGTACTGCTCAAAAACGCTTAAATATTTTGGTTCTCTCTATATTGTTGCGTTTCTAATTCAGGCTTTATTACATGCAATTCTATAATTTTATGAAAAAACATGTTGAAGGATCACTGCCCCTTCAACATGTTTTTTCATTGTTTTACTATATTTTTTATGTTCTCAATTATAAATCTGGCCTCTCGCGATAAAGGCATATCCTTTCGATAAACGACACCAACTTTACAAGTCCATGGTGCACCGTTTAATTTCAACGTTGAAAGCAGACCAGATTGAATATAGATATTATCCATTGTGGCCCTTACAGGTAAAATCGTTGTCGCTTTAGACCGAACAACATATTTTTTTACACTTTCTCGATCTTTCATACACACAGTAGTTAATTTACCAATGTCGCAATACCTTGCAAAGAAGTTCTGATCATCTTCTGTAAATCCTCCTTTATAATACACGTATGGAGAAGTTAGAATGTCTGATAACTCAACAATTTCTTGTTTGTAGAGCGGATGCTGAACGCCTACCAGGAAGCACAACTCATCTCGATACAATTCTTTAAAAGCGACCCCATTCTTAAGCATCTCTTGCTGAAAGCGCTCTTCTTCATTATTACATATCATAATAATTCCTAAATCAGCTTCCCATCGACTAACCTGCTGTAGAACCCTCGCTCCATCATTTTCGTCAAGAATTATATGCAGATCAGGATGTTTTTCAGCCAATTCCACAAGCATATCTAACACAAAATGCTCACACACAAATGGCACTGCAGATAAAAACAAACGTCCAACCATGCGTCCTGTCTCAACTTCATCTAAACAACGCATCATTTCCACTTCACGTAAAATATTTTCAGCTTTTTCAACAGCCAATTCTCCTAAACTTGTAAAAGACACGCCTTTTTTACTTCGCTTCATTAACTCGTAACCTAATTCATTCTCTAATTCCCGAATTGCTGTACTCATCGACGGCTGTGCAATAAACAAATGCTGTGCAGCTTTTGAAATCGATCCATGTTTTTTAATTTCAATTAAATATTGCAATTGTGTGAGGCGCATATCTTCGCTTCCTTTCAAGGATAGATACTTCGATTATATCATATCAACGTTTATTTGCGCGTCTCTCTAAAACCATAGGAGATGTTTCACGTAAAAACAATGCCCCAACAAATACCATACAAGGAATTACTATTAATAAATTCATAATCTGAGATATTTCAATAACCAACGTTAACCCACCTGCAATAACGGGAGCAACAACGCCGCCCATTAACTCTCCGCAGGCTGGGGTAAAAGCTGTAGCTGTTGCAACCAAATGACTTGGAACAGATTCGCTAGGCACTACAGAATTTAAAATCGCCATTGCTCCAGACATAAAAAATGATGCACTTGCGAGAAAGAATGTCATCCAAATAACTGACAATGACACTTGTGCAAAAATTGCATAGCAAATTCCGCCAATAAAAGTAGCAAAAAGGGTAGTTGTTCTACGCCCTAATTTATCTGAAATAAACGGTGCAAAAAATTCTCCAATAAAGCCACCACTACCGAAGCCGGCAAATATTCCACCTGCTGCTACAGTGGATAACTCTTTTGATTCTATAAGATATAAGATGGTAAATGAAGCAACTGTAAAATACCACATCATAGTCAAACTGGCTAAACTTGTACTGATTATAATATTCTTATACCGTATCAATGATTTAAAACTTTGTTTTTCATGGCTTTGTTTTAAGTTCACAGCACGTGGAATATTGCGTCCGAAAACAAAAATGGAAAGAGCCACTATAATTACCAGCATTGCCAAAACTATATAACAACCACGCCACCCTACTATAGAATCACCAAGTCTGGTGAGAAAAACAGCACCTATTGCTGAACCAATCAATGTAAAACTTGACTGAGCAGCACCAAAAAATAATCCCCTATATTTTGGATTGCTTTGTTCTGCTAAAAAAGAAAGACTAGTAGATACTATTGATCCACACCCAAAACCAGTTACTGCTGTTAAAACATAAAGCATAATAACTGAGTGTGAAGCAGCAATAAAAAGCAATGCTACACCTCCAATTATCAATCCAGGCACCATTATACGCACTTGGCCAATTTTATCTGCAATCGGCCCAAAAACAATAATAGAAAGTGTCCAAAAAAATGCTAAAGTACCGGTCAAATATCCATTATGCGATGTTTTCAGATCAAACATCGTCGAGAAATACGGAAACAAAAACGCAATGCAATTGTGCACTAAACCAGCGACTCCCCAGGCCAGCACCATTAACAACAATGTGCGCCATTGATAAGTATACTTTTTCACATTTATCATCTCCATTCAAAAACGGCTGCCACGATTAAACGTAGCAGCCAAACTAATGTTTTAAAATAAACCAACTAGCCCCCAATAACCTGCAATTAAAACCATTAGAATAAATGAAAGCACTAGTCGAACAGCAAATATTTTTAAAGTTGTTTTTAAATCCATGTAACCCAATCCAAAGAAGAATAATACCATAGCCACTTCATAAGGAAATAGATACATTTCCAATCCCATTTGAAAAGCCATCATTGTGCTAACTGGATCAATTCCTGCGCCATAACACATTTTTCCAATCATCATTTCAAAAGCAGATTGAGCGCCTAATGGTGTCATAAACAAATTTACGATAACACCAAATGCATAACTTAATATGACACGAGTATGGTCTCCTACACTTGTTAAAATTGGCAATAAATGCTCTTCAACAATCGCTGTAAAACCTACCGGTTCTGAAAGTATGCCAACAGTTAATGCACCAGTAACAAAGAAAATGATCCAGATATCCATTTTAGCAAGATCTTCTCCTTTTACCAAATTTATTCCTGGCAAAAAGAATAATGACACTAAAACTACCATAACATGTGCTGCATTTAACCCAGTCCTTGCTTCAAGCATAAAATTAATTAAGATTAATGTCACAATTATAAGTGCCTTGAGCTCATCCTTACTCATCTTGCCCATCGCATTATATTTTTTCCGAATGGAATCAGAAATATCCGGCATAGATTTTCTGTTTGGTCTAACGAAGAGAAGATATGGTGTAAAAACAGACATCAAAAGCCAGCCTAAACCAGGTAACCACATATACTTTAACCACTGAAAGAAATCAATGTTTACATTCCCATTTGTTACCTCTTTAAACAACGATACAATAAAAATCATCGCATCATCGCCCGACATATATAGATGACAACTTGATAACGAGGAGAACATGATCATAGCCATGATTCCTGTTGCGGCCTTACTTTTTGCTTCAATTCCCCAGGTTTTACAGATGGCAATACCAATAGGACCTAAAATTAGTAATTTTGCCCATGTACTGGAAACTACCAGCGGGACAAAAATACCAATTAGAAGACATGCAACCAATAATCCCCGACTCGAACATCCTGTTATCAAAAGGATCTTATAGGCGATACGCTTTACAAGACCGGTTTTGGCCATAACATTTCCCATAATAATTCCGGACAATACCAACCAAGGTAAAATCATGGACCATGAAGAAAAAGCTAAATCAGGTGTTGCAACGCCAGCGATACATAATAATATTGGTAATAACAAACCCGTAATAGCTTCTGGAATGATCTGCAATGCCCAAAAGAGAATGGCTCCTAATGATATCGCTAAGTAGGCTCGTAATATAGTATCGAAAGGAGTCAAGAAGAAAACTGTAAACGGAATTCCTAGTGCAATAATCCATTTAACCGCTAAAGTTCTTTTTGCACTTCCAGTCACAACATTAGACATTTTCTCACTCCTCAACGTGTTTTATCTCTGAAATTCAAAATAATGTCACCATTTTTTATTTCAATTGTTTGGAACTTGTTGTCCAACAAAGGATTTGTATAAGTATAATCGGTTCGATGATGATAAGCACCACGAGATTCTTTACGATTTTCTGATGTAATCGCAACAGCTTCGGCAAGATCTATGAGATCTAACACCTCTAGGGACCGCATCAATTCATGTGAATTCTCTGCCTTTAATTGTTCACGACAATAACGTTTCAAATCTCCTAAATATTTTAAGCCAGACTTTAATAAAGTTTTTGACCGCACCTTAACGCCCACATAATCTTTCATAATTTGCTGAAGCATGGAGTTAGCCTCTTTCCAATGTGCGCCGTTTTCTCGATCCAAAATTTCAGAATAAAAGGCCATAGATTTTTCAATTAAAGGATGATTTTGCACATCGCAGAACTCAACGTCAGCCGCATATTTTGCTGCGTTTTCAGCAGAAATCATACCAAATACAGCAGCGCTTGTAATGTCACCACGTACATTGCCAAGGACATCACCACACGCATATAGACCTTGCAAACTCGTTTGACCTGTCAGTTTTATATCTAATCCACGACCACACAGAGCATAATCATAGGTTCCAAATTCTATCATCTCTTTGCGAAGATCAATGTTGTATTGATTAAGATAATCTACGATGGATGTGTCTCCTTCGCTTTCGAATGCATGCATCATAAAATCCATATCTTCTGGAGCATTTTCGGAGCAATTCATAAACACCGGACCAGATCCGTCTTCCATTTTTTCTCGAAAGACACCTTGCCAAATATCGGAGGTCGCATCGCCCAATTCTTTCGTTGGTTTATTGACAAACGGACCCACTGGACGACCATAATAATCCACAAGCACGCCTATCCAGGTTGCTTTACCACAACGTGCAAAATACTTCGGACCTGCATGAAGGTAAGGCATATCTATATTCACAAGCCGTGCTCCAGCTCGATACGCCATAGCATGGCCGCTCCCTGTAGTAGCTGGGCAATCTGCCTGATTAAAGAGATACGCAGGATTGGTGCTTGGATACATTCGGCTCGCATTTCCTGTTGACAAAATGACGGCCTTTGCTTGAAAGACAATAACCTCCGGCTCATCATCAGCGGTACAAATGCCAAGCGCGCCAATGACACGGCCATTATCATCAGTAAGCAGTTCATTGATCACTGTTTTATTGACAATTTGTACCCCTCGTTTTTTTGCTTCCTTTGTTAGTAGAGGTTTTTGCATCTTACCATCGTATTTCAAATGATAACGCCGACGTCCAGGCATTGCATGGCCATAGAACTCATAATTTTCACTGAACGGACGCATATTGATCCCATAGGATTCCCACTTCTGCACCACTTCAAATGAACGAGCCATCATCAAACGCAACAAGTCAAGATCCTGTAAAGGACCAACCAGTGTATCTGTTACTTCCGAAATGATCGCATCAAAATCTTCTCCATGATACGATGGAATATAGCACATAAAATGATCGTTTCCTGTCGCACCTGAGCCAGAACGTCTTGTATCCGCTTTTTCTGCAACTACAACCGTCGCACCATTTTCAGCCGCGCTAATTGCAGCCTGCATACCACCAATACCACCACCAATAATCAAAACATCACTTTTTATAATGACATCATTTCTTTTTATTCCCATCTCAGTCAACCTCCCTCTTTATCGCCGGTGCATCCATATGCAGCATCATATGACTCAATGGATAGCGCAGCTGAATCGCTTCACGCGGGCAATCAATAGCACAAGCTCGGCAATGCCAACATTCTTCAGGATAACGGACTTCTACATATTTTTCTTCTTTGTAATATTTCAAAACATCCAATGGACAAATTTGTGCACAAGTCCCGCATCCAATACATTTTTTCATATCAATAATCGGCGGCATCATGCATCTCTCCTCTCATAAGTTCAATTTTTTATGAGCCTATTATAAGTTAGGCTTATCAAAAAGAAAAATACGCATTATCTTTATGCCATCATAGACTATCCCTATAGATAAGAAAAAGCCGTGTATTTGTTGAAAGCTTCAACAAATACACGGCTTTTTCTTATTTCTTTTTCTTTTTATAGCGTTGCTTCAATGCTTCTAGATGTGCTTTTTTTTCATTTTGTGATGTAGCACGCCCAATATCACGGCTTTCTTTTTGGGTATGCCATTTATTCATATCTCTTGGTGTTTCATATAAATTTTTCCCCATTATTCTTCGCCTCCCTCTGGCAATTCAAAAGGATGACGCACTCGTTGTTTTCCATCACCATAACATACAACCGTTTCTGTTTTTACGATGGCATCTTGAATCATATCATCCAATCCAGAAATCATGGCTTCATTACGCTGACATTCATCTACACGAGGTTTTGTTTTTGGTTCCTTTGGCACAAAAACAGTACAGCAATCCTCGTAAGGAAGAATAGAGATCTCATAAGTGTCTATTTTTTGTGCAATATCCATGATATCTAGCTTATCATAAGCAATCAACGGTCTCAAAATTGGCATAGTGGTTACCTGATTGATTGCATAGATGCTCTCGATGGTTTGGCTTGCAACTTGTCCAAGATCATCACCAGTTACAATAGCTTTAGCGTTACGGATATCAGCAATACGTTCAGCAATGCGCAACATAATACGACGCATCAATGTAATACGTAAATTATCCTGGCAGTTCATCCCAATAGCTTCTTGGATACGTGTAAATGGCACTAAATGAACAATCACATGTCCGCCATATTTTCCTACTTTTTCAGCCAACGATAAAACTTTTTCTTCTGCTTGTTGAGATGTGTATGGATAGGAGTGAAAATGAATAGCTTCAACAACCACACCACGGCGCATAATCGACCACATAGCCACAGGGCTGTCAATGCCGCCAGATAGCAAGGCTACAGCACGTCCACCCGTTCCAAGTGGCAGCCCTCCCAGTCCTTTGTATTTTTTTACATAAATATATGTTTTATCAAAACGAATATCAATATTCAACTCAATATCATAGTGTTCCAAATCACCTGTCAGACTTGGATAAACATTTAAAATCTCTTCAGCAACCTTTAACTGCATGTCCATTGAACGAATTGGAAACCGCTTATTGGCTCGCTTCACCGTAACTCTAAAACGAAGCGAAGAATCCGCAAACTGTTGCATTTCCTTTAAAGCTGTTTCTATAATGGACACTTCTGTAAGTTCGGCTGTTGTTACCGGGCTATATGATGAGATACCGAAAACACGATTCAAACTTGGATAAAACAATGTTGGATCCTGTCCATTTAATGGAATGACCACACGTCCATGTATATCATGTACTTCACAGGCCACGCCTGTATCAAGTTTAATTTGATGTTTGATATTTTTGACCAAGGTTTTTAAAAACTGTTTCTGGTTTTTCCCCTTTAACGATAATTCACCATATCTTATTAAAATTTGGTCGTACATAAAGACGCTCCTCCTCTATGCATCGTTTTTTCTTTAACAGTACGATTTTATACTATTCCCATCCTTCTAGCAAGAGCTTCAAGACAAAGAAAAAACGCCGCCCCGAGTAATCCGAAGCGGCGTCAAACATTTTCTTACTTATTCAAGTATTTTTTGAAAGGCCAGAACATAATACCACCCTTAATAAAGTGGACATTTTCAAAACCATTTTGTTCCAGAATCAGCTGACCTTCAAAACCACGTGTTGACAGAATGCAAAAAACAACAATTTCCTTGTCTCTAGGAAGTTCGTCAACGCGAGCGCGCAATTCTTCAATTGGAATATGATGATAATTAGGAGTTTCGAAAGGCATTGCCTTTACTTCATCATCTACACGCAAGTCAACAAATACAACATTTTCATCCTGCAGTTTTTCCAAAGCTTCAAAGAAGTTGTAGGAGTGTGCACGTCCTTCAAGCTCATTTTGAATAACGTTTGCATTGACAAGCAGGTTATCAACAGCAGATGAGAATGGTGGAGCATACGCCAGATCCATATTCGCCATATCATAAGCTGTTAATTGAGGATTTGCGGATAATGCACCTGCCATGGTATCAATACGTTTGTCAACCTGACCAGGACCGACAATCTGCACCCCAAGAATTCTTGAAGTCTTCTTGTCAGCAACAGTCTTAATCATGATCAGCTTCTTACCAGGAATGAAATGTGTAATATCTGGGCCAGGTACAACACATGTTGCGACATCATAGCCAAGGCGTACTGCGTCGGTTTCAGTTAAACCAACCTTACCAATTGACCAGTCAAACATCTTGCAGATAGAAGTTCCTAATACGCCAGGGAAAGTCTGTACATTGTCTTTTGCAATGTTTGTCCCAATAATGCGACCATGCTTGTTTGCAGTGGAGCCCATAGGAGCGTAGATCTTTTCACCAGAAATACGATGAGTAACAGAAACGCAGTCACCACCAGCATAGATATCTGGATCAGAAGTCTGCATGTACTCATTAACAGTGATTGTGCGATCACATTCCAATCCAGCTTCTTTTGCCAATGAGATTTCAGGGCGAACGCCTGCCGCAACAAGAACGAGCTCGCAATCCAATTCGCCCTTGTCTGTAATAACGCCACAAACTTTACCTTCATCGTCCACTTTAATTTCTTTTACAGCAGTAGACAACATGAAGTTAAGATCTTCTTTTTCAAGATAGTCTTGAACAACGATGGACATATCCTTATCAATCATCTTAGGGAAGATCTGATCCATCATTTCAATAACGGTAACGTCAATTCCCCAGTTCGCAAATGCTTCAGCCGTTTCCATCCCAATCAGGCCAGCACCAATAACAACCGCAGCACCCACGCCACCTTTGAGATAGTTCTGAATTTCTACACCATCCACAGGCGTCTTTACGCCAAATACACCTTTGGCATCAATATTAGTAATCGGTGGCTTGGAATTGCTGGAACCCGTTGCAATTACAACCTTATCATAAGGCAGTTTTTTCTCTTCTCCCGTTTTTACTTCTCTAACTTCAACCACTTTATTTTCGCGATCAATCTTTGTAGCTTCCCAACCCAAAAGGGTATCAATATCCTTAGTGGCTTTCATGAACTCAGGAGTACGCACTGCATCCCAAGAAGTAGTCATCAAATCATTCAGCTCTTTTACAATAGAACCAATATAATAAGGCAGACCACAGCCACCATAAGAAATATAATCTCCACGTTCAATTAAAGTCACATTTGCTTCCGGCATAAGTCTTTTTAAACGTGCCGCAGACTTTGGACCGCAAGAAACGCCGCCAATAACAACAACATTTAATTCGCTCATAATTCTCCTCCTACCAAAAATTTCTCATAATTTAATAATAATCGACTTTTAAAAAAAGTCAATAAAGCTACAGCATTTTCCCTAGAGAATATAGTGATTTATCTGATTAACATTCCTTTCATATTCATTTTAAATATACCACATTTCCTATCTTTTTATAAAGATAGTTTATAAAAAATCCGGTCTAATGCCATAATGATTTTCTATGTTCAAGGAAACCGCAAATTTTATAAAAATTAGTTCAAAATTTCACGTTAATCTGATATAGTTATGATAAGTACAATGTACGTCGAATGCCCCAAAACAGATGCGACTATGTGATGGAAGTTCGAAAAATAACATTGTATTATACAAGGAGGTAAGATAGTTATGTTGTTAACCCTTTTATGCTGGTTTGCCATTGTCTTCTTCTTTGCAGCAACTGTCCGTAAATTTATGGACTATGCAAAGAAGCCGATGCATGGTCGTCAGGATCTCTACCCAATTCCTGGGGAAGAAGCAGAAAAAGCCGAACACGGCGGTTCCTACTTTGAAGATCAGAAATGGTTTGAAAAACCACGCAAAAAGAACCATGTTGGCGAGATTGTTGATATGCTTAAAGAAATGCTTTTCATCAAGAAACTCTTTGTTAAGCAGAGAAAATTCTGGTGGATTTCTTACGCACTTCACCTCGGCATCTATGTAACCATCGCAATGTTGGTTGTTGCAACAGCAGGTGTAATTCTGCCATTTACCGGTATTTTAGCTGGATTGGTATCCCTCGCAGTTACCCTTCTCGGTCTGACTGCTGGTTTACTTATTTGCTCCGGTACAGCAGGTTTAATTGTAAAACGTCTTACTGACCGTGAATTCAGAAGCTACACTACACCTCAGGAATTCTTTAATCTTGGATTTTTGTTTGCAGGAGCCTTTTCCGGCTTAGTCGCATTTGCATCCAATAAATTCAGCTATGGTTATGTTTCCAAAGTCATTCGCAGCATGCTGCACTTCAAATCTCTGAAGGGCTTAAACAAACCTACCAAGATTAATCTTCTGATTGTTTGTGGTCTGCTTATCTATATTCCGGTTTGCAAGATGAGCCACTATGTTGGTAAATATTACACCTTCCATAAAGTTATTTGGGACAATGCACCAAACGTTCCTGGCAGCAAAGTCGAAGAAACGATCATCGCAGAAGCTGATATCAAGCCAAGTGATGATATGAAATGGTCTGCCCCACTGATGAACAAGTAATATATTCAATTTACCACATCTATCACTATTTTGATTTTTTAAAGGAGGAGTAATCTTGATCGACGGAAGACTTATTCGTCCACGTGACATCGCTATCAGAGGCGAACAGCTCACTCAGGTTCTTGACAACAAGCACCTTATGCCGCTGCCTGCACCTTTTGAAGATCCTGCAACGTGGCCAAAATACAAAGAATTGAAGCAAGAATGGCGTGACACCTACTACGCAGAATTAGACGGTGTTATTGCTCTTGACAACTTTAAAAAACCTCAGACTCCTGAAGAGGAAGAAGAACTTTGCAATAAGTTTTTAAAAGGTCTTGAAAAGCTTGTTAATGACGAAGCCAATAAAGGGATGATCCAAGTTCTGGATTTGACCGTTGAATATTGCGCAAAATGCAACACTTGCTCTGATGCTTGCCATATCTTTGTTGCAACCGACAGAAACGAAATCTATCGTCCAACCTGGCGTATTGAAGTTCTGCGTCGCTTGATCAAAAAGTACATCAATAAGGAAGGCAAGCTTAAAGCTTGGTTCACTGGTGCTGATGTTGATCTTAACTGGGAAACCGTAATGCGTCTTGGTGAAGATGCCTACCGTTGCAACCTTTGCAGACGTTGCGCCCAGGCATGCCCTCTTGGCCTTGATAACGGTTCTCTTGCAAGAGAAATTCGTAAAATTTTCAGCCAGGAACTTGGTATCGTACCAAAGCCTCTTTGCGAAAAGGGTTCCAAACTGCAGTTGAAAACGGGTTCTTCTACTGGTATCACCAAACCTGCGTTTGTCGATACTGTAGAATTCCTTGACGAAGATCTTAATGATCTCTATCCTGGTCACGACTACAAGACCCCTATTGACAAACATGGCGCTGATATCCTTTTGATTCATAATGCCGGCGAATTCATGGCTTGGCCTGAAAACCCAACAGCCTTCACCATTCTTTTTGACGAAGCTGGTCTTGACTGGACACTGAGTTCCGATCTTTGCGGCTATGATAATGTAAACTATGGTATCTGGTATGATGACATGTTTGCAAAAGAAGTAGCCATTCGTCAAATGGAAGCTGCAAAGAAATTGGGCGTTAACCGTATTGTTATTGCAGAATGCGGTCACGCACACAAAGCAGCGGCTGTTGTTGCAGACCGTTATACGCCATCTACCGGTCGTGTTCCTGTTGAAAGCTTCTTGCCTTTGCTTCGTGATCTCGTTTTAAGTGGCACCTATGATTTAGATCCTTCTAAAAATGATTTCCCTGTAACTCTTCATGACCCTTGCAACTATGTTCGTCAAATGGGTATTGTAGAACCACAGCGCGAAATCCTTAGAGCAGTTCTTCCTGAAGGACGTTTCAAGGAAATGTACCCACACGGCGTTGATAACTATTGCTGCGGTGGTGGTTCTGGGTTCGCAATTATGAACTCTTTGAACTTCTCTGATTTCCGCGATAATGTATCTTCTCGTATGAAGCTGAAACAGATTCTTGATGCTTTTGGCCCAGAAGATATCTACAAAACAGATCTTGTCAAGTATATTTGCGCACCTTGCTCTAACTGCAAAGGTACTTTCCGTGACATGCTTGCACATTGGGGCCTTACCAAGAACTACAACTTCCAGTATGGTGGCCTCGTAGAATTGGTCGTTAACGCAATGACCAAATTCGACGAACCATTCTTTGAATTTCTTCAATAATAAAGAATGAACCATAGCAAATGCCCTCCGATAGAAAATTTCTAACGGAGGGCATTGTTTATTTTAATCGAAAGGATTGTCTATGAATTGGCGATGGACCATACTCCCTGATTGCCTGATAGTGCTCTGCGGTTCCATATCCTTTGTTTTGAGCAAAATGATATTGAGGGTATAATTCATCCAATTGAACCATTAAATGATCACGATGTACTTTTGCAATAATCGATGCAGCCGCAATAGAAATGCTGAGGCCATCACCGCCAATTAAATTTTGACTAGGCAGATCAACATCAAGGTGATTTTGTCCATCAATAAGCAAAAAATCACCAATGGCTAAAGCTTCGATGGCCTTTTTCATCGCAAGTTCTGCCGCATGAAGGATATTTAAACGATCGATTTCTACCGCTGATACCTCAGCAATTTGATAAGCAATGGCTTTCGAACGAATTTCAACTGCCAATTCTTCTCTCTTTTTCTCACTAAGCTTTTTGGAATCGTTGATTCCCATTATTTCTATTCCTTGCGGCAAAACCACTGCAGCTGCAACAACAGGGCCAGCCAACGGACCTCGACCTACTTCATCAGTGCCAATGACGGCATGATAGCCTCTTGCATAAGCTTCATTTTCGAAACGCCATAATTTTTTCAACCTTTCACATTCATGCATCATTTTCTCATGTGCACGCAATGTTTTCTGTGCAAAAGCAACAACGCCTTTGCGTGAATCGTGAAGCAATGCATCACATGCCAGTAATCGTTCTTCTTCTTTTAATGCAGAAATTTCTTCTTTAATCCGTCCTATTGACATCGATGTCCATTTATTGTCCATTATCGGGCCTCCCCAATTTTATTATGTATCAAATTTGAATATTTTTATGTCCTTACCACCATTTCATGATATAATATAACAGAATTTGAGGAGGTGCAGCAATGAAATTTAATGGCGCATTAGTAAAAACTGATACTCGCGTAATCGGCGTTGCCGTCGTCGACAAATCATTTGTTGACAAAGAACCAATGGAACGTGCAAAGTATATGCAGGCTTATATCCAAGGCTTTGGCGGAAAAGCACCTGTTGTTCTTTTACTTGGTTCTGAAGACAATCTTGGCGAAAGCGAACAATTCTGGGGGCGTCCAGATTTGGTTGAACACTTAAAAGAAATTCCTTTGAATATGATGACGTTTAAAACTTATACTGCCCCAGATGTTGAATAATCATTTTAAACAGAAATTCCCGTTCATCGATTTTGATGAACGGGAATTTTTTTGAACAAAAAAACAAGCTCACTTATTGACATAAATAGTCAATAAGTGAGCTGCAAATTGTTAATCAATCGCTCTGTGGGTTTTCACAATTGCGAAAAAGTAAATCATTAATCCCAACCATATACATGCAAGAATTACTTGAACAAACGGTAGATGACTCACAAAATATAAGCCAATTCCCATACTTAATGTGATTGTTAATGTAATCCGAAGTTTAGTCGTCAAAGTCATTCCTTGGCCCTGAACATAGCTTTCAAGGTTTTTCTTATATATTGCTGTAGAAGTGAACCAATGATGCAGCTTTTCTGAGCTTTTCGCAAACAAAAGCGTCGCCAACAGATAAAACGGTACGGTTGGAAGTACAGGTAAAAAGGCCCCTACAGTTCCCAGCGCTAAGCACAGGCATCCAAGACCAATCAAAAGCACTCTTACGATCGTCAATGACATCCCTCCATAAAAAATTTATCACTTCAAAGCACAAATACTCACACAGCGTGTAGGATGATCATAGACCACATCCATTCCTAAATGTTCCGAAACAAAACGAATAGGAACCAACGTGCGGCTGCCCACCAGCTGGGCCGCTGTATCGGTCTCCACTGCAGAACCATCTACAACAGCTGTCGTATCATCAATTTTCAATTCAATGTGATGACCATTATAGTCTATCAAAATAGGTTTATCGTTGTTTGTCCACTCTACTTGCCCACCTAATGCTTCTGTAATGAGTCTTAATGGTACCATTGTACGATCATTGATAATCACCGGTGGCTGATCCAATGTATAACTTGTTCCATTCAGCCAATAAGTGGAATTGCCTACATACAAATCAAGCAAGTTATATGCGTTATTGCCAAGCAATGCCTCTCCACGCAAGTTACCCAACGTTGCAATAATTGCTCCATTTGCAAGATTACCAGTACTGGTAATGGTCATGTAGCCATTGTCACCACTTCCGGTAAAGCCTTCAACACTCCAATCAACAACACGTGGATCTAACAGCACTTCCGTGCCATCTTTCTTTGTGCCATAAAGTGTCGCTTGGACAACAGAGCCATCGCTCACTATAAATTGATTGGTTTCAACTCGGAGGCTGGTCAAACCTTCTTCACCAATAATATTTACATTTCGTGACACTGTCGCACCACTACTATTAGTAATATTAACAGTTTCGGCACCCGTTTGTAAAGCAACATAATTTAAGCCTGCTGAGGCTCCCAATCCATTCACAGATGTAATGCTATAGTCAGCAGTGTTGACGCCTAGCGCATGATAATTTGCATCCCAGGCTTTCGTTACGCCAAAACTGCGCGTTTCACCAACAACCATGGTATCAGGACCTGTTGTGCTAAAATCGGCAATATCACCAACAGGCGTGCTATTGTATATGCCAATGCCATTGACAACCGGCCTCAATGCACCATTTCCTTCCGGTGCTACGACAGTTGAAAGATTATTATCTCCTAAATGCTGCACCACCATTGTCGTTGAACCGCCGCCGTCAAGATTAACGGCTCGCCATGCGCCTAGATATTCCATGAAATATCCCATTGTCGAAAGTTGCGCACCAACACTGCGATTGGTACGGCCCTCAGCGCAAACAAACCAAAGCGTTTTCCCATCCTGAGAAACAGCAGCTGCTGTACGCGCACGTATACCCGCCAATGAACTTAAATCCTTATAGTAAGGTACCATTTGACCATTGTCAGCCAATAATGCATGACCGCCAACAAGGAACTTCCAATTTTTATCTGGAATGATTTGAGAAGTAATCTGAACCTTAGAGCCAATTGGACAATGTGTATTAATGAAAGTCTCTCCAATTCCATTAACCTGGAGAATGGTTTTGCCATCTGGCACTTCAAAAGGAAATGTTGCGCCACGAGAGATTTGTTCAACTGTGCCGTCTGCTCCAATTAAGACTTCAGTATTTGTGGAATGTCCACGTGAGCTAGAACCCCAGAGATCATTGTACATTTGAATGGTGTTTGTATGACTTTCTTGCCCGGAAGGATCGTGCCAATAATAGGTTTTATTTAAACCATCTATCGGAAAACTAGCACCATCAGCAGCTGTAACACTTCCATTATAGCTCATCGCCTCAATACTTGCGGTGTTATCCGCTGTAATGCCAAGCGAATAAATGCCTTCAATCACTGCTGGTGAAGAAGCAAGCTGTCCGTTGATTAACGATGGCCCAATAGGTGCCCCTTGCAATGCCATATTAAAGAAATCTCCGTTTAACATGGCAACTGCGCCAGTATTTTGAGCCATGGCCGGAACTGTCGCACGCTCGGTATATTCACCTTGACCGGCAACCAAACGTAGATCTAAATTCGGGTTATTAAGATCACATTTTAAAACTTCGAAACGAATAGGACCATAATTTGTGTTCCAGTAATGTGATTCATGAATGACACCAGGTGCTATTGGTTCTTCTCCAGTCTTATACGGCGCATCCTCTGCCATTACAGCGCCTACAAAGAGCGCACTTGCAATGCCGAGAATTGCCGTATGCTGTAAGATTTTTTTAATGAAATCAATTTTCTTCACATTATTCCCTCCTTTTTAAAATATTATAAAATAATCTGTCAATTCCCTCAAGGCTTTGCAGGATCTGTTGTCGCTTTGTTTCTTTCTTGACCTGAACCGGGCCGGTTCCTTATAATGGAATCATATTTGAAAAAGGAGTTGTAACACGATTGAAAGCTTCAGAATGGCGCCCTTACAACAAAAATTTATTTGCAAAAATGCGACGAGCTAGCCGCGAATTTGGTCTAATTGAAGAAGGTGATCGCATCGCCGTCGGTCTTTCCGGAGGTAAAGACAGCACACTTCTTCTTTACGCTATGGTGGTTTTACAACGCACATTACCCTGCAATTTTTCTATTCACGCCGTTTCTTTAGATCTTGGTTGGGGAAATGATTATACTGAAATGATAGCTTTTTGCGAACGATTGAATGTCCCATTAACAATAATCCCCAGTGAAGTGGGACCTCTGATTTTCGAAGAACGAAAAGAAAAAAATCCATGCTCTCTTTGCGCACGCATGCGACGTGGTGCTATCAATAATTGGGCCCATGATCATCATTGCAATAAAGTTGCTTTGGGGCACCATATGGATGATGTCATTGAGACGCTTCTCATGAGTTTATTCTATGAGGGCCGTATCCATACTTTTGCGCCGCGCTCCTATCTTACACGTTCTGAAGTCACCGTAATCCGTCCGCTGGTCTACGTCAACGAAAATGATATTATTCATATTGGTCGTAAACTAAATCTACCCGTTATTATCAATAAATGTCCCGCTGATGGACATACAACACGCAGCGACATCAAGGATCTCCTTTCATCACTTTCTAATAACAATCCACGAATCAAAGAACGTATCATGAGTGGCATTGATAAAGATCTTTGGCAACAATATCGTCTCACAAACATTCAGGAGGAATGAATCATGCTTGCACAAATTCACAGCGCAGCATTGAACGGACTTGCTGCTTGTGCCATTGAAGTAGAGATCGACTCTAGTCATGGTATACCGTCTTGGGAAATTGTCGGGCTTCCCGATACCTCAGTAAAAGAAAGCAAAGAGCGCGTTCGAACAGCATTGAAAAATCAAGGCTTCGATATTCCACCACGGCGTATCGTTGTCAATCTTGCACCTGCATCTATAAAGAAAGAGGGGCCCTCTTTTGATCTAGCCATTGCAATTGCCATGCTTGCTGCAACAGAACAGGCACCGCTGGACGTTTTAGACCATTTTATCTTCATTGGAGAGCTGGGACTTGACGGAAGCATTCGTCCAGTCAAAGGAATTTTACCGCTAGCAATGGCCATGAAAAAAAGCAACCGCTCACTGATCACATCCTCAGAAAACGGTGTTGAAGCCTCCATCAGCGGTACTCCTTCCTATGCATTTCAAAGCTTAAAAGAAGTCATTGATTTTCTCTACAATCCTGACTCCTGCACGCCTTTGCCTCAACCTGATATCGCAAAACTGCTCGCTGAAGCACCTACAACCAGCATTGACTTCTCGGACATTAAAGGACAGCATGAAGCTAAACGTGCCATGGAAATTGCTGCAGCAGGCGGACATAACATCATCATGATTGGATCTCCAGGCGCTGGTAAAACCATGCTGGCGCGGGCACTTCCTTCGATTATGCCACCTCTATCAATTGGCGAATGCTTAGAATGCTCAGAAATTCATTCGATTGCTGGTCTACTTTCTAGCAATCATCCTCTAATTACCGAACGTCCATTTCGCTCACCGCACCATACTTCATCACAAGCCAGCCTCATTGGTGGTGGGCGCATTCCTACGCCAGGTGAAGTTTCACTCAGCCACAACGGTATTCTTTTCATGGATGAATTTCCAGAATTTCAAAAGAATGTTTTAGAAGCATTACGCCAACCTCTTGAAGATGGGTTCGTCACCATATCAAGGGTAAACGCGCAGTTTACCTTCCCTTGTAATTTTCTCCTAGTCGCTTCCATGAATCCCTGCCCATGCGGATACCTTAATGACCCAAAGCATGAATGCACCTGCACCGACGCAAGCATCACCAGATATCGTCGAAAAATTTCTGGTCCGCTGTTGGACCGATTTGATATTCAATTGGAAGTCATGCCGATTGCATTCAGTGATCTTTACGATGAAAATACTGTTGAAGAATCCTCCTCAACAATACGTGAACGAGTCATGCATGCGCGAAATATTCAAATGGACCGTTTCAAAGATACAGGCATTTATTGCAACAGCAACATGACACAAAACCAGCTCCACGCTTTTTGCCAGCTGGACAATGCGTCAAAGAAACTATTAGAACGCGCCTTTGAAAAGCTTGGAATTTCTGCACGTGCTCACAATCGAATTTTAAAACTTGCACGAACAATTGCTGATCTTGACGGCAGCGATGTGATTCATTCAGCGCACATTGCCGAGGCCATTCAATATCGTGCACTTGACAAATCTCTTTGGAATTAAAAAAGAAAGGACAACAACTATGGATCCACGTACTCAAACACTTGCTCATAAACTGATACACTATTCCACCCATTTAGAAGCTGGTGAACGCATTCTTATAGATATTGGCGGACAAGATGCCTATCCTCTGGCCGAATCCCTCATTGAAGAAGCCTATTCTGTTGGCGCCTATCCTTATCTTCATCTCTCCGACGCACGCCTTTCACGCGCTTTACTCATGGGTGTCAGCGAAGAACAGTTAAACTTTAACGCGAAGCTGCTTCTGGATCAAATGAAGGGCATGGACGCCTATATCGCCGTTCGAGCAGGAGATAACATCTCTGAGAATGCAGACGTGCCAAAGGAACGCATTGCGCTTCAAAACAAAGCCTATGCAGATGTGCTTGATGAACGCGTCAACAACAGTAAATGGGTCGTTTTACGTTATCCCAATGGTTCTATGGCACAACTGGCAAATATGAGCACACGCGCTTTTGAAGATTTCTATTACAATGTATGCAATCTTGACTATGCCAAAATGAGCTTGGCAATGGACGCGCTTGTTGCACGTCTAAATGCAACAGATCAAGTACACATTATTGGCCCTAGCACTGATCTTACTTTTTCCATCAAAGATATTCCCGCAGTTAAATGTGCCGGTGAATGCAACATTCCTGATGGCGAAGTGTACACCGCACCAGTACGCGATAGCGTCAACGGGACCATCACCTATAATACGCCTTCACTCTATCAAGGAACTGTCTTTGAACATGTAACACTAACCTTTAAAGACGGAAAAATCATTCATGCAACCGCTAATGAACCTGAAAAAATCAATGCCATTTTTGATGCTGACGAAGGTGCACGATATGTCGGCGAACTGGGCATCGGTGTTAATCCATACATCACTAAACCAATGAAAGATATTCTTTTTGATGAAAAAATCAGCGGCAGCATTCATTTCACACCAGGAAGTTGTTACGAAGACGCACCAAACGGGAACGACTCCACCATTCACTGGGATCTTGTGCTTATTCAAACACCTGAGTTTGGCGGCGGAGAAATTTACTTTGATAACAACTTGATTCGAAAAGACGGTCTCTTCGTCCCAGAAGATCTGCAATGTTTAAATCCCGAAAACCTGAAATAGTTTTATACGTAATAAAGAAAGCCTCTGCATGATGTTTGCAGAGGCTTTCTTTGTTTTATGAGGCTTGCTCAAACTGACTGTTATATAGATCAGCGTAGAAGCCGCCTTTTGCTAAAAGTTCTTCATGTGTGCCACTCTCAATAATGTCACCATGATTCATGACAAGAATCAAATCAGCATTTTTGATGGTCGATAGGCGATGTGCAATGACAAATGATGTACGATTTTCCATCAATTTATCCATTGCAGATTGAATTTGCTGTTCTGTACGTGTATCGACAGACGACGTTGCTTCATCGAGAATGAGCATTGGTTTATCAGCAATCATTGCACGCGCAATCGTAAGCTGTTGTTTCTGACCTTGTGACAAACTGATCTGATCATTCAAAACTGTGTCGTATCCTTTTGGCAATGTGCGAATAAAATGATCCAGGCCCACTGCTTTGCAGGCTGCAACCATTTTTTCATCGCTGACATTTTCTGTGCAATAAATCAAGTTTTCACGCAGTGTGCCTTCAAACAGCCAAGTATCTTGCAGCACCATACAAAATTCACTTCTTACTGCTTCACGCGTCATTTGATTGGTTGGCGTTCCATCAATGCGTATTTCACCACTCTGGATATCATGGAAGCGCATGAGCAGATTAACCATAGTGGTTTTACCGGCACCTGTAGGACCCACAATAGCAATCTTTTGTCCGGGTTTAGCACTGGCTGAAAAATCATGAATGACAATCTTATCGGTGTCTTCATAGCCAAAACGAACATGGTCAAAGTCAACATACCCTTCTACTTTGCCAAGGTCAGAAATTTTTCCGCTTTCGTCAGCCATTTCTTCAGCTTCCAAAAATTCAAAGACACGTTCACCAGCTGCTGCCGCTGATTGTAAAGATTGCGTAGCTTGTGCAATCTGAGAGAGCGGCTGGGTAAAGTAGCGCACATACATCATAAAGGCAACAATAACACCAAAACCAATGATATCATTAAATGCCATTGCGCCACCGACCACACAAACTGCTACATATCCAAGATTACCAACAAAACTCATAACAGGCATCATCATCCCTGCTAATGTTTGCGCACGGAAGCCGCTTTCACGCAATTTGTCATTCATCTCGTCAAATGTACGCTGTGCCGCATCCTCGCCATTATAGGCTTTTACGACGGTATGTCCTGTATACATTTCCTCGATATGCCCATTAAGCGCACCCAAATGACGCTGCTGGCGCGCAAAGTATTTTTGGCTCCGGCTCATGATGGCAAACATGACAGCAAAACCAATCAAGCTTGCAAGAACAGCCGTCAAAGTCATCCATACATTAGTAATAAGCATCATAAATAAGCTACCTAAGAGCAAAATGACAGAAGTAATAAAGTTCCCTATACTTTGGTTCAAAGACTGGCTAATTAAGTCAATATCATTTGTAACACGCGAAAGAATATCGCCTGTACTGGTACGATTATAAAAAGACATCGGCAATTTATTAATCTTACGAGAAATATCTCCACGCAATGATTTTGACACACGCTGTGTAACACCTGCGGTAATCCAGCCTTGAGCAGCTGAAAATATATAACTCAATGCATAGAATACAACAAGTGTCAAACCTATTGAGCGTACCTTGTCCATATCAATGCCAGGCTTGATAAGATGATAAATGGATTCTGGCAATTTATCCATCGCTTCTAATGCATCGCTGCTATTATTGGGATCAATATCATTCATGGCAGCTAATGCAGATCGCTGATCGGCACCACTAATGGTCGTTCCATCAATTGTCACATCTGTATAAAGCGCTTGTGCCACTGAAACAGGCAGCTCATTAACGACTTGTTGCATGCCGTTTGCATCCGACTGATTCATAGACGCAAGTAACTGTAATGTTTTCTGCTGGTCAGCCAACGATATTTCCGAACCATTGACCGTAATTGCTTTAGGCGCATCACTTTTCAAATTGGCAGCTATCTCTGCATTCATTGTTTGCATGTTTTTTGCAACATTTTCAGAGACTGTATCAGTAATTTCTGTTAACATCGCTGTATTTGGCGACAACCCCTCCGTGATGGCATCGGTCATATCTGACAATTTATCTGGCCCCATCAAGGTTAAAACAGTTCCTGCTGCTGCACAGATCAATGCAATCATAAATACGGCCAAATATTTACGACAATATCCCAGCAATTTTTTCCAAGTGCCAATTAAGTCTTTTGGCTTATTATGACCGCGATAATGACCATGTCCATGTGACGCCGATTGTGCATTATATGTCTTTGTCATTATGCCAATTCCTCCTTCGAAAGCTGTGAAAGCGCGATCTGTTGGTAAACCTCACATGTCTTTATGAGTTCTTCATGACGTCCCATTCCAACAATGCGACCATCTTCCAATACAATGATCTTATCCGCATCACGAATGGTTCCAATTCGTTGTGCAACGATAAAACGTGTTGCATCTCCACATTCTCGGTCCAATGCTTCACGTAATGTACGATCGGTCTTATAGTCAAGCGCTGAAAACGAATCATCAAAGATAAAAATTTCTGGTCTTCTCGCAACGGCTCGAGCAATCGATAAACGCTGTTTTTGACCGCCAGAAAAATTATCGCCACCTTGTGCCACTCGACCATCATACCCTTGTTCGATTTGATCAACAAATTCTGCTGCTTGTGCTGTTTCAACAGCTTTTTTTACGATATCGTCTGTCATTGGTCCTTGACCATTATCACCATATGCAATATTCGAACGTACTGTTCCTGCAAACAAAATGGCTTTCTGCGATACATATCCAATCTTATTGCGCAGCGCTTTTTGGCTGTATTGTCGTACATCGACGCCATCGACAAGGACCTCACCTTCTGTAACATCATAAAAACGTGGTATGAGGTTGATAACCGTACTCTTACCACATCCTGTAGCTCCAATGAAAGCAATTGTTTCCCCTTTTTTCGCGGTGAAAGAGATATTTTCTAAGACACTATCTTCTGCATCTGGATAGCAAAAACTTACATTCTTAAATTCAACCTCTCCAACCTTACCTTCTTCGCCCTCTTGCAAGGAACCATCCTTGATGGCAGGTGCTGTTTCAAGCACTTCATTGATACGTTTTGCTGCAACTTGTGCACGAGGCAATATCATAAATATCATAACCAACATCATGAAAGACATCACCACTTGAATCGCATATTGAGAAAATACCATCATGTCTGAAAAAGTTGCCACTTTGCCAACCATATTCGCATTCTCAATAAGGTAGGCACCAATCCAATAAACCGCAAGCGTCAGACCGCTCATAATCATTTGAATGCTTGGCATTAGAAAAGCCAACGTACGTTGCGCAAAAAGCTGAGTTTTTGTTAATGCATCATTGGCATCATCAAACTTATGCTCTTGATATTCTTCTGCATTATAAGCGCGAACAACGCGCAAACCAGTCAGATTTTCCCTGGTAACACGGTTCAAATCGTCCGTTAATTGCTGTAACTTACGGAACTTAGGTGTTGCCAAACATAAGCAAACACAAACAATGATTAACAGAACAACTACTGCAACGCCTGTTGAGAGTGTCCATTCCCATTCTTTATTAGCAATTTTACAAATAGCCCACACAGCCATAATTGGCGCCATAATAAGCATCTGTAAACCAAGTACGATCAACATCTGCACTTGCGTAACATCATTAGTAGATCGTGTAATTAAGCTAGATGTTGAAAAATGTCCAATTTCTTCCATTGAAAAAGCTTGTACTTTACGAAACATTTTACTGCGCAGTGTTGCGCTGAAATTTGTAGCAATTTTCGATGCGCAAACAGCTGTAACGACAGATGCTGCTAAGGCACCTGCCGCACATAGCAACATCATCCCGCCAGACGTCAAAATTTCTTTCATGGTACTGCCGGGCGTCTGAACATACATTGTGATATCACGCATATAATCCGGCATCGTCAAATTTAACCATACTTGCACTATAATGAATGCCACAGACAGAATGGCCAATGCCCACTCCTTCTTTGTGAAGTTTTTTAATAATTTAAGCATAGATTCAATCTCCTTTAATAATAGAATGCTGTATCTATTTCGTTAATGCCCTGCAAGCAAAGAATTTAAAATCGTTTTAGGTGGTTTTTCAATTATCTCTGTAATCTCTTTTGCAATGCTCGTAAACTCTATCAAGCGCTCCATTCCAATGGTATCTATAAGTCGATTGATTTGATCATAGATTTCTGTACGCAACGCTTCTACAGTCTCCCATCCAAAATCTGACAAGCGCACGACTGTTGTACGTGCATCCGTTGGACCAGTTTCTCGAATAATTAATCCTTTTCCTTCCATCTTTTTTAGTAAAGCAGCTACTCGTGCGGTACTGATTTGGAGCTTAGTTGCAAGCTGTCCAGCTGTAACCATTTCATCTGACATAGATAGATATCGTAATACCGCGCCCATCCCAGCAGAAGCCTTATCCATTTGCCGCCAAGAATGATGTGGATGAACATCATGAAAAAGCTGGAGTATTTTATCAATTTCCTCTTGAGATGCCATCTTCTGCCCTCCTATCTCAATTTATCTAACAGGGTTAGATTATAAGACGATACCGATGTATTGTCAAGGCATCCGCATACACTTAACAAAATCACAATCATTAATATTTAATGACGGCAACTCGATAAACTCCTGCAAATAAAAAAGTTCTGTATGAAGCAAAAACTTCATACAGAACTTTTTTATTCAACCAACATGACAGTACTAACAGCTGTTTGATCGGTTGTATTTGTATCATTCCCACCATTACTCCAAGGTTGAATCAATACTAACCCAATGACAAGACCAATAATAAGTCCCAAAACGATCACCGGAAGAATAACTTTTTTTACCGATAGCGGCTCTTCACTTACTGTTTTTTCCTGTTTTTCAGCAGCTGGTGCGGTCCTCTCAACAGATTCGATAACAGCTTCAGCAGAAGGTGTTGTTTTTTCTTCCGCCGCTTTAGCAGCACGCGCTTCAGCCTGCGCTTGCTTTTTTTCAGCCTGCTTGGCTTTTATATCGCTTAACTTCCCTTTAAATTTACCTGCAAAAACATTTGCCGCATCCATCATTTCAGCAGCTGCAACTTTTGCCGCAGCACTTTTATCGCTGATGTCATTCTTCACCGATGCTTTCTGTTCATCAACATGCGGCGCAGATTGCATTGAAGAGACAGGCTGTTCAATCTTTTCCTCCGATTGATGATCGTCATCAAAATCATTTAAATACTGCCCAAGTTCTTCAGCAGTAAAAAGCCTTGTTTCTTCAAATGCATCATCATGAGCATCATCATCCGTGTCATCAAAAAGGCCTTGTCTCAAGACGGGAGTACCACAGTTGGAGCAAAAGTAATCTTCGGGTGATAACTTCTTTCCACAATTGCTACAATACATTTTTTCACCCTCCATGATTGATTTTCATAAAGAACATTATATCATGGGGGCTTATCAACGTAAAGCTTTCAATTCTTAGGATATCGTATCGGTTCGACAAAATGCCTTCGAGACTGAACGTAAAATGGACCCTATTCCTAAAATTTCATGAAGAATAGGGTCCCATATTACTATTATAATCTCTTAGATTTCGTCCGACTCTTAATACCATCCAAAAGATATTTATTCAACAATCTAATGTATGTTCCTTTCATACCAAGTGATTTCGATTCAATAACCCCAGCAGATTCAAATTTTCTCAAAGCATTTACAATAACAGAACGTGTAATTCCAACGCGATCTGCAATCTTGGATGCAACTAATATGCCTTCATCACCATCAAGTTCAGAGAAAATATGTTCAATAGCTTCCATTTCAGAATAACTCAAAGTATCCAATGCAATTTGAACAGCAACACGCTCACGATTTTCCTCCGCTTCGACTTTATTTTTAAGGCGAAGAATTTCAATACCGACAAATGTTGCACCATATTCTGCTAAAATCAAATCTTCATCTGTAAAATCTACATTAAACTTGCCCAACATGAGACTTCCTTGACGCTTATTGCCTGCAAAAATAGGCACTATTGTGGTTTTTTTATCCCCGAACATACATTTTTGTCCTTGGAAGATACAAACTCCATTGGTGTTTGGCAAGTTTGCTAACGTTTCATCAGTTGCAATCAAATTAGCATTATAGCTTTCAGGCATTTTCCCTTCTTTATAAACAAACTTTTCCATTACATCACAGTTGAATCCTTCGAGGAAGTGGTGCCCTAATAAAGCTCCCTCTTCTCCAAGGATATATACGTTACAATTGATCATATCAGAAAGAATCTCTGAAATTTCATTAAAATTAATAAGAGATTCATCCTCTGGAGATCCACTTTGAAGGGCACGGTTTAAATGTCTGGTTTTTTCTAGTAATGTTGCGCTCATTTTTACTTTCTCCTTACAATATATACTTATCGAGAGAATTCTCGATAATGTCAAGCTTACATACATTCTTTACAAAAGCCGCATTAACAATAACTTCTTCTTGGCTTTCTCCCGCTTTATACAAAGTTTCCAGCAACGTTTTTTCCATCACTGAAACCAATCGTCGAGCACCGAGGTCTTCCTCGTTCTCATTCATTTCATATGCGTATTCAGCGATCGCCTCCAATCCATCTTGCGTAAAATTCAAGGTTGTGTTATCAACAGCTAATAATGCCTTATATTTTTCTGGAAGGGAATGCTCCGTTTCAGTCAAAATACGAACAAAATCATCTTTATCAAGTGAATGAAGTTGAACTTTATATGGAAAACGACCTTGTAATTCGGGAATCAAATCTTCTGGTTTACTAACATGAAATGCTCCAGCTGCTATAAATAAAATATGATCAGTTTTGATAAGACCATATTTCGTTTTTACAACAGATCCTTCAACAATCGGCAAAATATCTCTTTGAACGCCTTCTCTAGAAACTCCAGCGCCCCCACCATTCACATTTGTTTCAGCAATCTTGTCAATTTCATCAATGAAGATGATGCCATGATTTTCAGCCAACTCAATAGCTTCTTGATTCACTAAGTCTTCATCTATCAATTTTTCAGCTTCTTCTTCTGCAAGAATGTCTCGAGCTTCATTCACAGTAACACGTTTTTTCTTTTTCTTTGCAGGCATGATATTTTTCATCATATCATTCATATTATCCATCACTTGATCCATCCCTGTTGCTGCAAGAAGATCATTTGATGGATGACGCTCTTCCACTTCGATTTCAATGACTTGGTCATCAAACTCGTGACGTCGAAGCTTTTCCTTAAAAATCACTTTCTGGTCATTGCGATGTTTTTCCTCTTCGGCTTCTTCTGCCGTGTTTGTTTGTGTTTGATTATTCCCAAAAAGCATCTCAAAAGGATTGTTCATTGGTCGCTGTTTTCGTTTCGCTGGAACAAGAATATCAATCAAACGCTCCGTTGCCAGTTTTTGTGCCTCTTCCTGCACACTTTTAATTTTTTCTGCACGGACCAAACGAATTGACGCTTCTACAAGGTCACGGATCATTGATTCAACATCTCGCCCAACATATCCTACCTCTGTAAACTTCGTAGCCTCAACCTTGACAAAAGGAGTCCCAAGTATTTTACTCGCACGACGCACAATCTCAGTTTTACCAACCCCAGTGGGCCCCATCATTATAATATTGCTCGGAGAAATTTCTTCCTGCAACTCTTTAGGTAAACAACTTCGTCGATAGCGATTTCTAATAGCTATTGCTATACTCTTTTTAGCTTCACTTTGTCCAATAATATATTTATCTAAATGGGTGACAATCTCTTTTGGTAACATATTTGGAATCTGAATCGATTCATTAATATCATTCATACGAATCAGCCCCTCACATTTCTTCTACTATGATATTATCGTTGGTATATACACAAATACTTGCTGCAATTTCAAGAGATTTTCTTGCAATCTCCGCAGCTGATAGGGTTGTATTCTCTTTCAGTGCTCTTGCAGCTGCTAAGGCATAATTTCCACCAGAACCAATTGCAGCAATCCCCTCATCTGGCACGATTACTTCTCCATTACCGCTTACCAAGAACAAATCATTTTCATCTGCCAGTAACAATAATGCTTCTAAATTTCTTACAGCTTTTTCACTTCGCCACTCTTTCGCGAGTTCAACAGCAGCGCGAGCCAGCTGGCCATGACATTGTTCCAAGTGATTTTCAAACTTATCAAATAATATGAAAGCATCTGCTACAGAACCTGCAAAACCAGCAATAACTTTCCCATTGTAAAGTCTCCTGACTTTTTTGGCAGTGCCTTTCATAATAGTCGTTTCACCCATTGTAACCTGACCATCACCAGCCATAGCAATACCTGTATCGGTTTTAACAGCTACAATTGTTGTAGAATGAAAATTTATCATTAAATTCACTCCTTATGCGTGAGGATGTCCATTATTATACAATTCACGTAGTCTTTTCGAAGAAACCTTTGTGTAAATTTGAGTTGTCGATAAACTACTATGTCCCAACAATTCCTGAATTAATTTCAGATCAGCGCCATGATCTAGCAAATGCGTTGCAAAGCTATGACGAAAACTATGAGGGGACACATGATAATGCAGCGCTCCTTGCTTAACATATTTATCAACAATATAAATAACCCCGCGTCTTGTTAAGCGCTCTCCTAAATGATTTAATAGCAATGCATTCGTATCATTTTTTTTTGCTTTAGCCACAAGAAAATGACGACCACCATTATCTGCAAGATATTTCTCAAGAATCTCTTGCGTTTTCTGACTAAGTGGAACCATTCTTTCCTTGTTACCTTTCCCAATAACACGCAAATGCCCACCATTTTGCAGGTCAACACAATTAATTGACACTGCTTCAGATACACGTAAACCAGATCCATAAAGAAGTTCAAATAGAACCTGATCTCTTTGTGCTAAAGGATTAGATTTTTTATAGATATCAGCAAAAAATAATTCCATATCCTTTTCTTGGATCACTTTAGGTAAACTTTTATCTTTTTTAGGAGAATGAATTGTTAAAAATGGATTAACATCAATTTCCTTCAACTCGATTAAATAGGCATAATATTGTTTAACGCTCGAAAGTTTCCTAGAAATAGAATTTTTCGATAATTTATCTCGATTCAAATGGAATAAATATGACCTTGCGATGACGCTATCCACCTCTTCGAAAGAAATATTTTCGGCTTCCAACCAATCGAAATATTGAACGATGTCTCTCTTATAGGAAATAATCGTATTATCACTTAATCGTCGCTCGTATCGTAGATAATCTATAAATTTATCGCATCGATCATCGTACATGAAATTCAGCCACCCATGTCATTAAATCATCCAATGCACGTTGAGCATAATATGCATTTCGCTCTTTTTTTGAACGAATTTTCCTTTCTGGAGCAGGTAATAAGCCAAAATTAATATTCATTGGCTGAAAATTGGTTGTAGGAGAAGTTCCTACATGATGCATCAAAGCGCCAATTGCTGTTGTATATGGAAAAATCAAAGTATCCTCATCTTTAACATAGCGTGCAGCATTTATACCTGCTACTAAACCACTTGCTGTCGATTCAATATAGCCTTCAACACCAGTTATTTGACCTGCAAAAAATATATCTTCACATTCTTTCATCTGGCCAGTTTCTTTTAAAACCATAGGGCCATTCAAAAATGTATTTCTATGCATCACACCATATCGCACAATATCAGCATTTGATAAAGCTGGAATTGTTTGGATGACTTTCTTCTGATCTCCCCATTTTGTACGAGTCTGAAAACCAACAATATTAAACAAGTGCCCGTTTTCGTCCTCTCGACGTAGTTGCACGACAGCAAACGGAGTTTCTCCAGTGCATGGATCAACCAACCCTACAGGTTTCATAGGACCATATAATAACGTCTGAAAACCTCTTTTGGCCATCGTTTCAATAGGCATACATCCTTCGAAAAAGATTTCTTTTTCGAAATCTTTTGTAGGCGCCCATTCTGCTTTCATTAATGTCTCATAAAAAACCCGGTATTCTTCCATGGTTAATGGACAATTTAAATAATCAGCGCCATCCCCCTTGTTATATCTAGACTGCCAAAACGCCTGCTTCATATCAACACTCTCAGCAGCAATAATAGGAGCAGCAGCATCATAAAAATACAATGTATCCGCAGCAGTTATATTTTTAATAGCTGAAAACAATGTCTCTGACGTAAGTGGTCCTGACGCGCAAATAACCACTTGATCTCTTGGAAGATCAGTTATTTCTTTCTCTATCACTTTAATATTGGGATGATTACGAATCTTATTTGTTATCCAAGCCGAAAAAGCTTCACGATCCACTGCTTGAGCACCACCGGCTGGCACTCGAGTATGATCAGCGGCATCCATTATTAAAGAACCCATTCGGCGCAATTCTTCTTTCAATAATCCTGGTCCGCTTTCCAGTTGATCAGATCGCAAAGAATTGCTACATACCAATTCAGCAAATCCCGCAGTATGATGTGCTTCCGTTTGTTTGTGAGGACGCATTTCAAATAACTCTACACATACACCACGCTGCGCAATCTGCCATGCAGCCTCAGAGCCCGCCAAACCAGCACCTATAACAGCAATTGGTTTATTCTGAATCATTCATTTCACCATCAATTTCTATTTTGTAATTACAATTCTTGTTTGAGCAGACTTTACTTATTCCCTTCTTGGTAACATGTTCAACAAGATATCCTTCATGACACTGTGGACATACTTCCCCTGTAGGCTTTTCCCAAGTAACAAAATCACATTCCGGATAACGTTCACATCCATAGAAAACACGCCCTTTTTTCGATCTTCTCTTTACCACCTGGCCTTCTCCACATTTTGGACAAGTAATTCCGATCTCTTCAAATAAAGGCCGAGCATTCTTACATTCTGGAAATCCCGTACAAGCAAGAAATTTTCCATATCGTCCCATTTTTATCGCAAAAGGACGCCCACATTTTTCGCAAATAATATCTGTGATTTCATCTTCTATCTTGACATCATCACCAATATTTTCTTCTGCAATTGCTAACTTCTCACTAAAAATACCATAAAATTTGCGAATTACTTCTTTCCATTCACGTTCGCCCTCTTCGATCAAATCTAAATCACTTTCAAGGCGAGCCGTAAAGTTAACATTTATAATGTCACCAAAATTTTGTACAAGCAAGTCATTAACCAATTCACCAACTTCTGTTGTATAGAAGCTTTTCTTTTCACGATAAACATAATTTCTTGCGGTAATGGTTTCAATAATAGAAGCATAGGTACTTGGTCGACCAATACCTTTTTCCTCTAATGTTTTTACTAAAGAAGCTTCTGTATAACGTGCTGGTGGCTGTGTAAAGTGCTGCTGCGGATCATTTTTTACATGTGTCAGCTTTTCTCCAACTGATAATGCTGGTAATTCTTTCTCTTTTTTGGAATCTGCCACATCATTATAAACAATTTGATATCCTGGGAAAGTATTCACAGTATAACTTGCAGAAAATGTATATTTATCCGCATTAATTTCCGCATTTGTAACATCAAACTTTGCTGCAGCCATTTGGCTTGCAATAAATCGGGTCCAAATTAGTTTATACAAACGATATTCATCATTTGTAAGATATTGTTTTATACTTTCAGGATCACGCTCAATATAAGTTGGACGAATTGCTTCATGAGCATCTTGAACATTTTGATTCGATTTTTTCTTAGATGAAGCATTGCTTTCAGAATAATACATCTCGCCAAATTTTTCATTAATATAATTTTTGGCTTGTTCTTTTGCCTGATCTGATACTCGTGTTGAATCTGTTCTCATATAAGTGATCAGACCAATGCTCCCCGAACGTCCAAGTGTAACCCCTTCATACAGACTTTGAGCAACACGCATTGTTTTTCGCGCTGTAAAATTAAGCTTTTTATTGGCTTCTTGCTGCATCACACTTGTTGTAAAAGGCAATGGTGCTTTTCTCTGTTTCCCAGAAGTTTTTACGGCAGCTACTTCATATTCAACATTAGTTAATTCATTTAAAATGGCATCCATTTCCTCTTTGGAGCCAATTAATTCAATCTTCTTCTGATTTTTTTTCGTCAGTTTTGCTTGAAATGACTTGCGCTCGTGATTTTTTAAAGTAACTTCTAATGACCAGTATTCTTCTGGAACAAAGTCCAGGATTTCTTTTTCGCGCTCACATATCAACCTTAATGCAACAGATTGCACACGGCCTGCACTAAGACCTTTCTTGACCTTACGCCAAAGCAAAGGACTGAGCTTATAGCCAACAATGCGGTCTAATACTCGTCTTGCCTGCTGAGCATCTACACGATCCATATCGATAGCCCGCGGCTCTTTTATCGCATTTTTTACTGCATCTTTCGTGATCTCATTAAATGATACACGGCACTTACTATCTGGCTCCAAACCAAGAATATATTGTAAATGCCATGCAATCGCTTCCCCTTCACGGTCTGGGTCACTTGCAAGCAGCACACGATCAGCTTTTTTTGCCGCTTTTTTTAATTCCTTAATCAGCGGGCCTTTGCCACGGATATTGATATATTTTACCGCAAAATCATGATCGACATCCACACCAAACTGACTTTTGGGAAGATCTCGTACATGCCCCATTGATGCGGTAACAGAAAAATCTCTACCTAAATAACGTTTGATAGTTTTAGCTTTTGCAGGTGATTCAACAATAACTAACGTTTGTGTCATAAAAGCAATACCTCGAATTCAACGATTTCAATGATCGATTTTTGAATATCGTCTTCCAAAATCCTGTAATACAATATCTTCTAATTCAAATTCCAATAATACACTATTTACGATATGAATCGGCAACTTTGCAATTGCACAAATTTCTTCTATGTTCTGCGGTACACTACTTAATGCATCATACACTTTTTGTTCATTAGATGAAAACGATCTAATATTGGTAGAAATTGTGTCTGGTTCTTTAAAGAGCTCTAATTGCCCAAATTCTTCTAAAATATCACTTACTTGAGCAACCAGTTTAGCACCATCTTTAATTAATCGATGACAGCCTACAGATTCCGGACTTGTAATCAATCCTGGAACTGCAAAAACTTCTTTCCCGTATTCGAGTGCATACCCTGCACTGATCAAGGAGCCACTTTTCTTAGCAGCTTCAACAACAACCAGACCATCAGATAGGCCTGCTATAATACGATTTCTGGCAGGAAAATGCCACGCAGTTGCGGGTGCATCTATAGGCCATTCCGATATAATCGCCCCTTTTGGGTGTAGAACAATCTCATCAAATATTTTTCTATTTTCTCGCGGATAGATCCGATTGATACCACACCCTAAAACAGCAACAGTCCCTCCACTACCTTCTAACGCACCTTTGTGTGAATTCACGTCGATTCCTTTTGCCAATCCGCTAATAATGCAAATACTTTCATTAGAAAGTCCTTTAGCAAGAGTATAGGCTACATTCTTACCATACGGTGTAGCACGTCGACTTCCAACCATACCTATATTGATAGTAGACAACTGAAAGCATCCTTTAATATATAAAATGCTTGGTGGTCTATAAATGTTCTTCAACGACTCCGGATAAATTGGATCAATATACAAGATAATCTGTATCCCTAGATCCTCCAATAACTGTACACGCAAAGCCAATCGTTCTTTAGAAAAATAGGCACGCCATATCTGCCATTTTTCTTTTGGAATTTCAGGCACAGCCGCATGCAACTTTTCAGCATCAGATTCTGCAAGTTCATTAACTGAAAGTCGCATCATTGTCAAGCGCATGCTTTCATTACAATTTTCTCCCCAAGCATCATGCAGGAGTGTAAACAACGCTTTTTCGTTCATACACATCCCTCCAATGTACCATTGCAATTGTAGCATGTAATTATTTGCTTGTATAGTCAAAACAGAGAAATATTTCGATTTTTTTAATCATTTCGAATTATCTATTGCATCAGCGGATGGACACAAGCTTTTTACGCAACAACTTTCACATTGAGGACGCTGTGCCTTACAAATTTTTCGACCATGCCAAATAAAAAGATGATGAGCGTCACACCATAGTTCTTTCGGAATTGTTGCCATTAACTGTTGCTCAACCCCCTCAACAGTTTTGTGGCTCGCAAAACCCAACCGCTGCGATACACGAAAAACATGTGTATCAACTGCAAATGCCGGAATGTGAAAAGCGTTACATAAAACAACATTCGCCGTCTTGCGACCAACACCAGGCAGTTCCTGCAACAAAGCCCGCTCATTTGGTACTTTTCCATTATATTTTTCAACAAGCATCTTTGATGCCTTTATAATGCTTTTGCTCTTATTTCTGTATAATCCGATAGAATTGATTTCGTTTGCCAATTCTTCCTCCGTCACCTTACTCATTTCGAAAGGTGTAGGGAATTTTTCAAACAAACCTGGTGTTACCATATTCACGCGTACATCCGTAGATTGTGCTGAAAGAATAGTTGCCACTAATAATTCAAACGGATTATGAAAATTTAAGCCTGAACCAATATCACCGTAATGATCGTTTAATATTTCTAAAACTTTGCTTTGCCTTTCGTCCATATTCGTTCCCCCAAAAAAACACTGTATACCAAATTGTATACAGTGTCATTATTATATTTTACTTAACGTCGTCAGGGCATTTTCACGAATCAACAGCGTACCATGTTCATTAAGGAACTCTCTTGTCATTTGAGAAATCTCGCCATATTCAACAAAGTGTCCTCGCGAATTTTCTTCTATACAATTTACATCCTGAATATATAGCCCGTATCGTTCATCATATTTGAACAAATCACTTTCGCACTCTTCTACAGACCCAATCAGATGAGCCAACTCAATAACATCATCTAACGATTGAAATTCAAACACCGCCCAAGGTTCATCCGCAATATCTTCAGATGTGATGAGATCAAAGTTGATGTCTTCGCTATTGATCTTCGTAATCGTTAAAATCATACTTTCTTCTGATAGAGGATACGCTTCTACCATTAAGCTCGTATTATGAACCACTTCGAATCCAAATTGAAGCCGCGCTTGCTCAATAATATCTCTAAATAGCGTCCTCATGTCTCTGCCAAACATGTCCTTTTTTGTAACAATAATTTGCAACTGATCATCATTAATCAAATTAATTTTCATCTTGCGGCCTCCTTCCTTAATCAAATGTTCATACTATTTTTTCATACTGATAACATACTCGGAAAACGGTAATTGCGCAACAGCATTTAAATCATATTCAGCAAATTCATTTCTATCATACTTATAAGCGGCCGCCGCACCTATCATTGCCGCGTTATCAGTACATAATGAAAGTGGCGGATAATACAACGCATATCCATTTTCTGCACACGATTTTTCGAAACGTTCTCTAATACGTGAATTAGCTGATACACCACCAGCTAACAGCAGCGTATGAATGTCTTGCTCTTTCATTGCTTGTAACGTATGGTCTACAAGTACATCAACCACTGCTTCTTGAAAGCTTGCTGCTACATCGCTGCGATTGATGGGTTCATGTTTCATGTCAGCCTGATTCAAATAATTCAAAACCGCTGATTTCAACCCACTAAAACTAAAGTTAAGGGGTTCATCTAGTTTGGCACGTGGAAACGCAATCGCTTGTGGATCACCTTGCTTCGCCAATGCATCAATTTTTGGTCCACCTGGATAGCCCAAGCCAATCGCTCTCGCCACTTTATCAAAAGCTTCTCCTGCCGCATCATCCACCGTTTGGCCTAAAATTTCGTAGTGACCATGTGAAGCAATTTTTACAATATTCGTATGCCCACCAGACACCACAAGACAAATACAAGGCAGTGTAATATCAGGATTGGCTAAGAAATTAGCATAAATATGTCCTTCTATATGATGGACACCGATCAGCGGTTTTCCAAGCGCATAGGCCAAACCTTTCGCCGTGCTGAGCCCCACCAGTAATGCACCAATCAAGCCTGGCCCCATTGTCACAGCAATGGCATCAATATCTTCAAAGGAATAGCCACTTTCAGCCAAACTTTCCTCGATCACAATGTCAATGTATTCTAAATGCTTTCGTGAAGCAACTTCAGGAACAACGCCGCCAAATTTTTCATGGATTTTAATTTGTGTTGATACAACATTGGAACAAATTTCATGACCATTTTTTATTACTGCACAAGCTGTTTCATCGCAGCTTGATTCTATCGCCAAAATAAGACTCTTTAATTCACTCATTTTCTCTCTTCCATTCCATCATAAGTGCGTCGCTTCCATCATGATAATAGGCTGGACGTTTTCCAAATAAAACAAATCCACATGCTTGATACATTTTTATCGCACTGATATTCTGCGCCTTGACTTCCAGAACACAGCGTTGAATCTCAAGCATTTTGAACACCTGCTCCAAAAGGATTCTGCCATAATGAAAGCCCCGGCAAGGTGGAACAATTCCTATGCGTTCAATTTCAGCTTCACCTTCAAAGCAAGTCAACAACACATAACCTATTAGCTGATCATCTTTTTCGATAACAAAACCATACCGAATTGATGCACACAAAAGCGCTTCTATTGTTTCAGAGGACCACGCGTCATCTGGAAAACACGTCTTTTCAAGATTTGCCAAGCTATCATAAGAGACATTTTCTTCGACATTCTTAATCTTCAAGTCGTTCACCTGGATGTTGCTCCCGCCACTTTATAACGGCTTCTGATTCTCGCAAATATAATGGTTCGACACGCATGCCATGCAAATCTGACCATTCATCATAACATTCCTGTGCTAGCTGCGCCAACGCATCCGCACATACAAACTTTCTGCATCCTGTTGCCAAAATTGCACGTGCTCCTAAAGCTGCAAGAATGGTTTCTTCAAAAACATCCACGCCATCGCCGGTAAAATAAACCATTGGCTCTCCGGCGACGGTTTGTATTTCTTGTAATAAATCCATAATACCAATCGCCTGATAATCACTTTGGCGCAAGATGCGATGACCATCAGAACGATAAACCGCCGTATAAACCTGTTGTCTACGCGCATTCATAATAGGCACAACCAAGCCATTTATTCCCGCGCCATTCTGAGCGAGAACATCTAATGTAGGAATAGGAATCAAAGGTTTCTTTAATCCTAATGCCATACCTTTCGCAGTTGAAAATCCGATGCGCAAACCAGTGAAAGATCCAGGCCCCGATGTAATTGCTACGGCATCAATCGCATCCATGCTCATCGTGGTGATTGTCATTAAGCAATCGATGGTTGGAAGTAATTGCTCAGAATGAGTAAGCCCAATATTCAACTGGGTATGAGCAATGATCTCCCCATCTTTCATAATCGCTGCAGCTCCCGATGAGCTTGCGGTATCAAAGGCTAAAATATTCATTATACGCTTCCTTTATATGTTTACAGTCTCCTTGTATTGTTAATGTCACCGTTCTCCCAGTTCCTGAACGCAACAATTGAAACTTTGCATAAGATTCCGGCAAAAAAGATTCTGCAATTTCTGGCCATTCAACAACACAAACACCCTGACCAAAAAAGTATTCTTCAATACCTAAGTCATATAACTGCGTTTCATCTTCGACACGATATAAATCCATATGATATAACGGAATGTTTCCAGAGAGATACTCGCTAATGATCACAAAAGTTGGACTATTCACCGTTTCTTCTACGCCAAGCCCCGCGGCTAATCCCTGCGTAAAAGTCGTTTTCCCAGCTCCCAAATCGCCTTCTAACAGCAATACATCACCGGCACGCAATTTTTTACCAATATGCTTTCCTAATGCGATAGTGTCCTCAAAAGACTGCAATGATTCCATATTTTTCCTTTCTCCAAGAAACGAAAAAAAGGTGTTTCAGACAAGCTGAAACACCCTTCGTGGGCCCACTTGGCATCGAACCAAGGACCGTCCGGTTATGAGCCGGATGCTCTGCCGCTGAGCTATAGGCCCATGACGCCATGCATCCCACATATTATAGCTCAAAACACTAGACTAGTCAAGGTAATCTTTCAGCTTGCGACTTCTACTTGGATGTCTCAATTTTCGCAAAGCCTTCGCTTCAATTTGGCGGATACGTTCACGTGTTACACCAAATTCCTGGCCAACCTCTTCCAACGTTCTGGAACGGCCGTCATCCAAACCAAAACGTAACCGCAACACCTTTGCTTCTCTTGGTGTCAATGTTTCCAATACTTCTTCCAGCTGTTCCTTCAACAATATGTAGCTGGCTGCTTCATCTGGTGCCGGTGCATCTTCATCTTCAATAAAGTCGCCCAAATGACTGTCTTCCTCTTCACCAATTGGCGTCTCAAGAGAGACTGGTTCTTGCGCAACCTTTTGAATTTCTCGCACACGTTCCGGCGCCAAATCCATCACAGCACCAATCTGTTCTGGAGTAGGATCGGTTCCCAATTCTTGCAGTAATTGACGAGACACACGAACAAGCTTATTAATGGTTTCGACCATATGAACTGGAATACGAATGGTGCGTGCCTGATCAGCAATCGCACGTGTGATTGCCTGACGAATCCACCAAGTTGCGTAGGTACTAAATTTAAAGCCTTTCTTATAATCGAACTTTTCAACAGCTTTCAGCAGGCCCAGATTACCTTCCTGAATCAAATCCAAGAAAAGCATGCCGCGCCCAACATAGCGTTTAGCAATACTTACAACCAAACGTAAGTTGGCCTCAGCCAATTGATTCTTGGCCTCTTCATCGCCTTCCTGCATACGTTTTGCCAATTCAACCTCTTCATCGGCTTTCAATAATGGAACGCGGCCAATTTCTTTTAAATACATACGTACAGGATCGTCAATACCAACATCATCAGGAATGGAGAGGTCCAGTTCAATCTCCTCTTCCTCTTCGGCATTTTTAAAATCATCTTCAGTTGGTTCGATGTCTTCATCGTCAGCATCATCAGAATCATCTTTTAACGTCAAGCCTAATTGATTGAGCTGTTCAAACAGAATCTCCATTTCATCTGGCGACAAATCCATTTTTCCTAAAGCGTCACCAATCTCTTCATAAGTAAGCTCGCCTTTTTTCCGACCAAGAGCCAATAATTGCACAATGGCTTGCTTCGCGTTCTCTCTTCTTGCTCCATTTTTCGCTTGTTCTGCCATTATTGCTTTTCTCCTCTCATTCTGTCTTCAAATTGCGTCTTTTTCTGGCGTATCTTTTCCAATTCTATCAAAGCTTGCTCCATATCGTCGGATTGTCCACCCTTCTCTAAAGATCCAATTTTATTTAACAGTGTCCTATATTTTCTATTTAATAATTTATACTGTTGTTCAGTAATGATTTTAGACAAATAAGCATTTAAACGCTCTCCAGACAACTCTGCAGGTATTGCATCTGGATGCTGCATGACGGCCGTTGCAAAGATGCTGCTCGCCTCCACTTCAAGTCTCGAAGCATCCACTTGACCACTTTTTTTCAATTGTGATTCAAAGTCCTCATAAACCACCGACAACTCAGAGAAGAACAATTGTCTTCCGCCTGATTGTTCCAATTGTAAGCCGAATTCTGCTGCCATCATCATTCCACTCAGCAATGCAACTTCGTTTTCTGGGTAATCGACCTTGCGCGTCGTTTGGAGTGTTTCAGTATTTTGTTGTTCTTCATGGCTTCTTGATGATCGCCGTCCACCAGAACGCCTGTAAGCATTGATCTCATTTTTTATAGCTTGTTCACTTAAAAACAAACGATCAGCAGTGTGTCGAACAACCATATCCAACTCTGCCGGCTGCCTGATTTGCGTCAAGACGGGCAGCATTTCATTTAAAATGCTGAGTTTCTGCTCCATACCCTCGCCAGGATATTTTTTTATTGACTGATCCAATCGAAAAGCATATCCGTTCATAGCATGTTGCAGTAAATCCTGAAAGGCCGCAGAGCCATAAGCTTTAATGTATTCATCTGGGTCCTTGCGCTCAGGAATTGCCAGCACACGCGCCTTTCCACCTGCACGTTCAATCAACCCAATGCTTTTTAACGTTGCCCGCACACCTGCATTGTCACCATCAAATGATGTAATAAAATGGTACGTATAGCGCATGAGAAGCTTCACTTGGTCTTCCGTTAAAGCAGTTCCAAGTGGTGCCACAACATTTTCTATTCCTGCTTGATGGCAGGCGATAACATCCATATACCCTTCTACAATAATAACCTGATCCGCAGCACGAATGGCCGATTTCGCAAGATCAAGACCGTACACCATCTTTCCTTTATGAAAAATGGCACTGTCAGCAGAATTGATATATTTCTGTGGTGCTTTTTCTGCGTCAATGATGCGGCCTCCAAACGCAACCACATGACCATTGGCGTCTTTAATTGGAAACATCAATCGATCTCTGAAGCGATCATAACATCCACGCCCAGTATTTCTGGGACTCACCAACCCAATTTCTATCAACTCTTCATCAGAAGCACCTTTTTTCTTTAAATAACGGTACAGACCATCCCAACCCTCTAAACATCCGCCAAGTTGGAATTTTTCTCTGGTCTCCATCGAGATTTGCCGCTGATCTAAATAATTATTATAAATCTGACCTTGGGATGCATGCAACACGGCTTGGTAGTAAAATGTAGCGAACTCATTCCACTTTAACAAACGCCTTCTTTTTTCCAACGCTCGCCGATCGCTTTCGCTCTGTTCGCGCTCGGGAATTTTTACGCCAACTTCACCGGCAAGTTTCCGGGCTGCCTCAGGAAACGATAAGTGCTCAATTTCCATGAGAAATTTAAACACATTGCCACCAACGCCACAGCCAAAGCAATGATAAATTTGCTTGTTCTGTGATACAGAAAATGACGGCGTTTTTTCATGATGAAAAGGGCACAAACCAATAAAGTTTTGCCCTTGCTTTTTTAATGGAACATATCGTCCAACAACATCCACGATATCTGTGCGTGCAATGATCTCATCCAGAATATCCTGGGGAATGCGTCCCTTTGATCCACTCATTGGGCGGCCTCCTTTCAATACGCACAGCAAAAAAATGTCGGTATCGACAGTCGTTTTATTATATCACTTCTTCATTTCAAAGTACAGGTTTTTCATGAATAAAAGATCTAGGAATGGTTAAATCTTTAAACAACTCCACACAATAGTTGTCTGTCATCCCAGAAATATAATCTGCTACCGCGCGTTCTTTACCCTCATCGTTTGCAATTTGTACATAAAACGGCGGCATAGCTTCTATATGCCTCAAAAAATACTCGAACAGAAATTGCACGATAAAACTTGCGCGCTCTCGTTCTTGGGAGCAAATTGGCCCTTGGTAGACTTCGTCAAACATAAATGAACGCAAACCGCGAAGCGCTTTGTCAATCTCAGGGCTGAATGTTAAAATGCGTTCGCCCTGCCAAGCCTCAGAGGTCACACGTTGGCCTTGTGCAATCAAATCGTTGACAAGCACAGTAATTCTTTCACTGAGATTGTGCCCCAGAACATTAGTAAATGCTTCTGGCAAGTCTTCTTCTTTAAAAATATTTGCACGGATGGTGTCGTCAATATCATGCTGAACATAAGCTATTTTGTCGCTATATCGTATAATCTGCCCCTCCAATGTTGCTGCATGGGTTTCATTTTGGCTAAATCCGCTATGATGCAAGACGCCATCCAAAACTTCCCATGAAAGGTTTAGACCACGTTTTTCACCATGCTGCTCAATTTTTGACAATACACGAACACTGTTGATGTTGTGCCGAAACCCATTTTTCATACACTCATTCAAAACTGTTTCCCCACAATGTGCAAACGGTGTGTGACCAACATCGTGTGCCAATGCGATGGCTTCTATTAAATCGCAATTTAAATTCAATGCACGCCCAATCGTTTTAGCAATCTGATTCACTTCCAACGTATGTGTCAAACGTGTTCGATAATGATCATTGCCCGGCGAAATAAAAACCTGTGTCTTGTGCTTGAGACGCCGAAAAGCTTTCGAGTGAATCACGCGGTCGCGGTCTCGCATATAGCATGTCCTTACAGGATCTGGCACTTCTGGCCGTTGACGTCCACGGCTTTCAGAAGAAAAGCTTGCGCAAGGCACATAAACCATTTTTTCTTGCGCTTCTATCATCTCCCGAATCATCATTATTTGCCTCCTTCAAATGGATTACAATCTATTTTTTATTATATTACCCCATATTTTTTTCGTTGAAAATAACATTAACAAATTTCGCGTTCCTAACTTTATAAAATATTCTGAAGTCCTAAGAAAAATATGATACAATATGAAAAAACAAGTCTAATTTGTCGAAAATTAAATATAAAGGACGAATGCATATGACTTTTGAACAGCTTACCTACATTGTAGAAACTTGGAAAAGCGGTACTATTTTGTCTGCTTCTCAATTATTAAATGTATCTCCACCTGCAATCAGCAAAGCGATTTCTAATCTCGAGGACGAATTGCAGGTTAATATTTTCACACGTACGCGATCAGGCACAACAGTAACCCCTGAAGGTGAGCAAATTATTCAACTAGCCCAAAAAATTTTAGAAGATGCTAAAGAACTGCGTGCTCTTTCATCCATAAAATCATCTCATACGATAAAAATTGGATGCCATCCTCAAGATATTATGAATGTCATGCCTAATATTGTTAAAGCTTTAAATAAAGATTATCCACAAATAGACTTTAATATTTCTTTAGCTTCCATTTCAACACTGCTATCTCAAATTAAAAATCAAGAAATTGACTTTGGTATTTTTCCGATGGTCAGCAATTTTAAACCTTCTTCAAAAGAAATTGTATTTCATTCCTTTGCATCAACCCATTTATGTATTATGGCAGCTACGCATTCGCCGTTATGTAGTAAACCATTTGTCACGCCAAGCGACTTGTCGGCCTATAAGATTGTCTTACCTGATGATCCGCTGATTCTATCATTGCTGCAAAAAGCGTTTGATCCTATTGAATTACCTCATTTACTCCTTAAAACAAACGATCCACAACTGGTCAAGCAGATGATACTCACTAATGACGTACTTGGCACTGGACCAGAATTTACCAATCGAAACGATCCACTCATAAAAAATAATCAAATTACTCTTCTGCCATTAAAATGTCACGGCGAATATTTATTCATGGAATATTTTTACATACACAACAGCAAAAAGAAAATTACATCTGTTGAAAATATTTTTCTAAAGCATTTGAAAAGCACCTTTCAATAACTGTTATGTTAATAAAAAAATAAAAGCATCTCCCAAATCAATTCTCAGTTTGAAAATTGATTTGGGAGATGCTTTTTCACTTTATTTATAACATACGCCCAACTTCAGCGCCATCGCGGATTGCATAGAGTGCATCCCCTATGCGCTTACAATCCCCAATGCAAACATAGGGAATATGAGCGTCTTCAAGAACAGTAACCAAATCTCTAACAGGATGTGTTCCTATTGCCTGAACTACTGTATCTGCAGTAATTTTAACCGGAAAGTTTAAATGCATAGTTTCTACTCCATCTTCTTCAATATCCACCACTGGACAATTTGGATAAAAAGCGACTCCATATTTAACTAATTCGCGGTTATAATAATTGACCAAGCGTGGATTAATCCCATTTGCAATCGCTGCCATGTCTACGATTGTTACGTGCTTTCCTTCCTTAACAAGCTTCAATGCTACACTTAATCCTATAAAGCGCCCGCCAATTACGACAACATTTTTTCCTGTTTGAACGTTATCTAACAATACATCGTTGCCTTGAACAACTTGCATGGTCGTCAAATTTTCTGTCGACAAGCTATTTGGCTGTGCTCCGGTTGCTAAAACAACAATATCAGGCTGATACTGTTCAATGTATGCTTTATCAACAAGCGTTTGCATTTGAATTTTTGCACCGGATGCTTCCAACACTTTTTTCTTATATGGAATCAACGTTCTGTAATCCATTTTTTCCTCTTCAGTTGCCGCAACTAAAAATTGTCCGCCTAAAGCATTGGTACATTCACAGATGCATACCTCATGTCCCCGTTTCGCCAAAGTTGCTGCTGCTTCCATGCCAGACAAACCGCCTCCGACAACAAGAATCTTTTTTGCTTCGTCTGCAGGCTGTAAATTATAAAACGATTCTTCTCTTAGATTGCATGGATTCACTGTGCACGCACGCTGAACGGGATAAATTTCTTTTCTACTGTCCTCTGTATAGCAATTCAGGCAGCCAATACATTGTAAAATATCTTCTTTTCTACCTTGAGCCGCCTTCGTAATCCACTGCGGATCCGTGAATAACGGACGCCCCAACTCAATACACGTTGCACCGTATTGTGCAACTGCCGTATCGGCCAACTCAGGATCGCCTAATTTGCACGATGCAACGACTGGCATATCTGGAAAACGTTTCGCCAATGCTGCAACATATGGCAAAACTGCATCGTGTGTTGTAAAATATGGTGCGTATGACGAATCTACTGCTCCCTCAGATCCTATGCACGGACGAATCGCAGTCACATACGGCGCAACCATTTCAGCAATGTCTAACGCTTCATCAAGTTGCAGCCCCTTTTCTCCGATGAGTTCATCCATCTTTAAATCCAAAATAATGGGATAATCATTGCCAATATTTTCACGAACCAGACGAAGCAAATCCACCAAGATTTTTGCACGTTGCGCTGTGCCCCCGCCATATGCGTCAGTACGATGATTGGTATATGGTGAAATAAAGTTACCTAGAATTTTTTTATTTACGATTGTCTGAAAAATAATTGCATCAAATCCAGCATATTTTGCTCGACAGGCCATCCGTAATTGTTTTTCTAAAAAAAGGTCTATGTCTTCTAGCGTCATTTCTTTGAATGCGAACGGATAACGCATCGCTGAAGCACCGTAGCTCACACCATCTTTACAAAATCCCAGTACGCCCAATTCAGCTGCAACTTTTACATCGTATTTTTTGAAGCTTTTCACCTGATTTTTTAAGGAAAGCATCGCATCATCGCTGTTAATATTGACCGCCGTAACGTGACCGTCTTCCAATCTGTCATTCATGCCAGGAAAAATAATCATTGCTGGAGCATATTCCTGCTTTGCACGGTAAAGCATACTGTCAATTTCTGCTTGAGTTAAATGTCCTTTATGATCCCCCAGTTTAAATGTCATTGAAGAATAAATAATCCGGTTTTTTAAAGATAAACTTCCTAATGTGCAGGGTTCCAACAAATGTTCAATCATTTTTATACCTCCTATCCACCTATCTCTTAAATGAGACCAATGATCTTAAACCACGGAATATAGAATATGAAGATACACACCAGAGAAAGAATACCAATTGCACCTAAATTTTTCATAAATTGCTTTGTATTTATCCTACCAAAACCGATGAAAACCATGCCAGCTGCAACTTCATATGGCAAGATAACTGCGTTAGTGCTAAACAAAAAAATATAAATCATAGCTTCTGGATTGATACCAAAATTTTGCGATAATGTAATAATAGGCAAACTTAGTGAAGAAATAATCGCTAATGGGGTCATCAGCAAGTTTCCCAGAACAGTTATAATCCATACAAAAACACTCATCATCCCAAAGGATTCTGGTGCATAAGGCATTAATGCGTTCATAATCAAATCACCTGCGCCCAAGACTGTAGCGACATCGCCAATTGCTACGCAAGCAGTAACGAGGAACACCATTGTAAAGTTTATTCTTTGCAGATCTTCTTGTTTGATCAAATTGATCCCAGGCAAAAAGCCCACTGCAATAGCTACACAAAAGATCATACCAGCATTCAACGAATGATAGTTACTTGTAAGCAACAAAACCATCACGACAATCATCATAGTCAGCATTTTTTTCTCAGTTGCCGACATTTTTCCTAAACTGTGATACTGTTGATCAAGATGTTTTTTCATTGTAGCCTTGTCGTCTTTTTCTTTTGTTCTATTGAGAAAAAGAACCAAAACAATGGATGCAATAAGCCACAAGAGACATGGTACAAAATTACAAATAAAAAATCGACCGAAGGAGACTGAAATACCAACATTTTCCAAGAAACCAACAGCGATTAAATTTGCATTGGTTCCTGTTAGAAATAAGTAGCTCGTATTAATCGATACGACATAGCCAACAATAAAGGCAATGACAGCTTTAGGACTATAGGCATCATACCCCATTGCCTGACACAGACTCATCAAAATAGTACAAAAGATAGCACACCGTGCCACCGCTGCCGGAACAAATGGCGTAATGATAATCCCTGGAATCAGCAGAATAAACATCAGAGCCACAAAATTTCCACGGGCTAACGTCATGCACTTATAGGCGATACGTTTACTCAAACCAGACTTTGTCATCATATTTGCAAAAATTAGCCCACCTAAAACGACCCAGGCAATTTGATTGCCCCATGAGCCATAAATAACAGCTGGTTCCGCAACCTTAAAAATCCAATACCCTATTGGCAAAAGCAATGCCGGGACAATGAGTGGCAATAAACTGAACGCCAAGAGAAAAATATTAAACAGAGTAATAGCGAAAAAGTATTTTAGCTGAATTGTAAATACATCATTAACAGGAATACACATCACAAGCACGGTGCAAATAATAGTGATAGCCCATTTAATGTGTGAACTTGTGATTTTTCTTCCTTGACTTGCTTGAACCGACATAAATTCTCCTCCTCTATACGTTTTTATAGCAATCGGCCGATCTCAGCACCATCGCGAATAGCATACAACGCATCTCCAATACGTCTGCAATCGCCAACCGGATAATACGGAATATTCAATTCTTGCAAATCTTGCTCTAACGAGCGTTCTGGTTTTGTGCCAATCGCAAGCACAACAGTGTCTGCACACAACGTCAACAAGCTGTTCATGTGAACAATATCGACACCTTGATCGGTTACACGTAACACTGCACAGCGCGGATACATATGCGCACCATGTTCAACCATTTGATCACGATAAGGACCTATCAAGCGCGGATTAGCCCCTTTACCAAATTCATCCATATCAACAACAGATACATCCTTGCCTTCAGCACTCAACTGAGCTGCAACTTCCAGACCAATGTAACGCGCACCAATGACAACCACACGCTCACCAACCTCCGCCGAACCAGTAATGACATCATTCCCCTGTACAATTGGAATCGCATCATCAGGAATATCGAAAGGCAACACTTTCGGAACCGCACCTGTCGCCAAAACCACTTCATCCGGTTTGCTATTACACAAATAGTCGCGATCAACAACGCGATCTGTCATCACTTTAATATTACTGCGCGAAAGCATCTTTTTTTTGTAGGGCAAAAGCATCTTATAATCATTTTTATGCTTTGCAAATGCGGCAATACGCCATTGTCCACCAAGCTCAGCAGTCTTTTCTACCAAGGTAACATTGTGACCGCGTTCGTCCAACGTTAACGCTGCCTCGATACCTGCCAAACCACCACCTACTACGAGAATGTTCTTTTTTTGTTCCGCTGGTTGCAAATGTTCGAACTTTTCTTCACGCAATACCCCTGGATTCATGGTACAGCTGACACGCACCGGCTGAATCTCTTTGCGAGAAGAAAAAGTCATACAGTTTACACAACCAATACAAGGACGGATATCATCTGCTCCTTTTGCGGCTTTTTCAATCCAATGCGGATCTACAAGCAATGGACGACCGAGAGCAACAAAATCAGCTTTATTTTCCACGATGGCGCGCTCTGCAAGCTGCGGATTACCAAGTTTTGCCATCGCGATAACAGGCTTATCCACTGCTTCCTTGACCACGTTTGTCGTTTCCAACATATAGCCTTGCGGAAAGGTGTAACCAACAGAAATATTCCAAATATGTTCCTGAGTGCCTGTCGATGGTTTAATAGCATCCACATAAGGTGAAATCAATTTAGCAATGCGAACCCCTTCATCTAAGGTAAGACCATATTTTCCCAAAAGGTCGTCAACCCCTAACCAGGTCATGAGCGGATAATCATACCCCACCTTATACCTAATTCCTTGCAATATTTCCAGCAAGAACTGACAACGTCCTTCCAAATCGCCACCATAAGTGTCTGTACGATGATTGCTGTATGGTGATAAAAACATGCTGATCAATTTTCCACTACAGGCATGAATTAAAACGCCATCAAATCCTGCTTCGCGCGCACGACAAGTAGCGTCGATAAATTCCTGTACACGTATTTTAATCTCGTCAACAGTCATCTCGTGCGCCGGTTGTTCCTCATAAGCAAAGCGCATCGTTGACGGGCCAATGTTTCTGGCGTTGGCATTTCCACTGTCACCTTGTCTAGTGCCACGTGCAGAAATCGAAGCAATAACTTTCACATCATTGATTTTTACGCGCTTAACGGCTTGCGCCAATCGTTGCGCTACCTCTCGATTTCCCAGATGAATCTCCAAGCCGCAAGGAGAATACGGTAAATGATACGCCATAATTCCAGGAAATTCGATAATGCCCGGGCTGTACTCTTGTTTGGCGCGATAAACCAAACTTTCAATAGCATCATCAGTAAGATGTCCCATACGATCCGTAGAACGCAGACTCATCGATGAATAAATGATGCGATTTTTAACGTCTAAATTTCCTATACGTCCTGGTTGAAGTAATGCTTTTATCGGCTCCATGGCGTAACCTCCCTATCATCCCAAGTATTATGGTCACAACGTTTTGCAGCCATCATCATTGGTAATGGATAGCGCAGCTCAATCGCTCCGGTAGGACAATCAATAACGCAAGCTCTACAATGCCAACAATCCCGCCAATAAATCGGGTCGGGAATTTTTCCTTGAACGACTGGCCCAAACACGTCCATACCACAAATTTGTGCGCAAGTATTGCAGGCGATACATTTTTCTTTATCAATTACGGGTGGCATATATTTTTTCCTCCTATTCTATCAATCGTTTGTAATCCATCCAGTAACGAGATGATTATTTTCGACCTTTACAGTTACTGCTTTGTTATTGTAAAGAGGATTTGTAAAAGTATAATCTGCACGTTTATGGGTTCCTCTTGTTTCTTTGCGTTCGAGTGCAGACACTATGACACATTTCCCCATTGTCAATAAATTAAAACTTTCTAATAGTCGCATTAATTCATGGGACGTGGTCGCATGCGCATTTTTCAAGGCTGCAGCCTCCACATCACTCAAATATTTTAATCCTGCTTCCAGTTTTGTTTGAGAACGTGGAATTTCGGTATCTGCATAATCATGCATAATCTGCTGTACTGCAAGATTTAATTCATCCCAGGAAGCACCGTTTGTGCGCGACATCAGTTCACTGCAGAATTCCTGGCAAGCTTTAATGCGTGGATGATCCAACGATAAAACTGTCTGTTCTTTTTCCAACGCTACCTGTGCCGCGTTTTCTCCAGCGATACGCCCGGAAACAGCGGCACCAGAAATGCCCATATTGAAATTTCCAGTTTCATCACCAGCACTATAGAGCCCTGGCACTGTGGTTTCAAATTTACTGTTAACATACAAGCCACGACCTTGCATATTAACACTATATTTGCCGAATTCCACCATATCGTAGTGCAAATCAATCCCCTGTTTTTTCATCGCATCCAACATGCCTGTATCGCCTTCACACTGTAAGCCCCAAAGCATGTAATCCAGATCTTCCTGTGCCGTATTAGTGCAGTTCATATAAACAGGACCTGTGCCATCCATGTTCTTTTCTGTAAATGCTTCTTTCCAAACAGTAGCAGCAGGATCGCCATAATCTTTCGTCGCCTGCTTAATAAACGGGCTGATCGGTTGCCCCTTCGCATTTGATAATATACCGATCCATGTTCCTTTGCCGCATCTTTCCATATAACGTGGACCCGAATGGCTCCATAAACTGTCCATATGTACTAACGTAGCACCGATTCGTAGGGCAGCGGCGCGTCCTGCTGCCGTTCCTGCAGGACAATTACAACTATTACAAATCCATCCAGGTGTAACAGAAGGATACAAACGCATGCCAATCCCAGTTGCGGAAATAATCGTTTTCGCTTGAATAACCTTCAACATCGGTTCATTCTTCGAGATGTCCAAAGCAATTGCACCAGATACCGCGCCAGCCTCATCTACAAGGAACTCAATGATAGGTGATTTGTTTTCTATTTTTACACCACGTTTTTTTGCTTCTTTTGTTAAAATTGGTTTTTGATCTCGTCCATCATACTTTAACGTGTAAATGGGCTCTCCCGGCAAAGCTTGGCCATTAAATTCCCAATCACCGTGTGGGCGCATATTAATCCCCCACTTTTCCCAATCCTGAACGACTTCAAAGCTTCTCATCGCATGCTGACGCCACAAATCTTTATTTATCACAGAACTTCTTACATTTGGCGTCGGATGTTTCAAATAGTCTTCGAGGCTTCCATGCTTGTCTGGCATATAACAAGTAAAGTGATCATTACCGGTTGCACCGGAGCCTGACCGTCTTGTGTCAGCTTTCTCAGCAACAATAACATCTACACCTTTATCTGCTGCGGCAATCGCAGCCATCATCCCGGCGATACCACCGCCCATAACCAAAACATCACAGTTTTGAATATAAGGATCTATAGAAATCATAAATCATATCCTCCTCTATACTTAAAGCTATACTTTTTCATGTCTCACAAAAATGATTTATGCTTTGTATATGGATATTATAAAAGTTAAAATATTTAACAGTAAAGGACACTCTTTTCACTATGTTTTAACTTAAAGTTAAGACATGCCATTTAACCTCGTAATATTCAGAAAAATACGCAAGTAAAAAACCTGTAAGTATTTCTGTCTATAACAGACTGAAACACTTACAGGTTCCATAGTTATTTAATTTAATTATTTCGTGCGTGGATTTTTAATTTGTGCTTGAGCAGCTGCAACACGTGCAATTGGCACACGATATGGCGAGCAGCTGACAAACGTCAAACCTGCTTCGTGGCAGAATTCAACAGAACTTGGTTCGCCGCCGTGTTCGCCACAGATCCCCCAGGTCAGTGTGTCTTTTACCGCACTGCCGTTCTTAACAGCATACTGAACAAGGAATCCTACTGCCTTACGATCAAGAACAGCAAATGGATTTTCTTTCAAGATCTTCTTCTGGAGATACGTTGGCATAAATTTACCTTCTGCATCATCGCGTGAGAAGCCTAACGTGGTTTGCGTCAAGTCGTTGGTACCGAAGGTGAAGAAATCACAATGCTCTGCAATTTCATCAATCAGCAGGCAAGCACGTGGCAATTCAAGCATTGCCCCAACTTTGTAAGGAATCTCGATGCCTTGTTCCTGCATAACAGCCTTTGCGACATCATCAATTTCAGCACGCAGAATTTCAACTTCTTTTGGATCAATAACCAGAGGAATTTCAATTTCCACGTGAATGTCTTTACCTTCTTTAATAAGCTGTGCGGTTGCCTGGAGAATAGCGCGTGCCTGCATTCTGTAAATATCAGGGTAGGATACGCCGAGGCGGCAGCCACGATGCCCCAACATTGGGTTCATTTCATGCAGAGAACGCACTTTCTTGAGGAGCACTTCTTTTTCTGCAATGACTGCTGGATCCCCGCCAGTATGTTTAAGATCATTGATTTCCAACATCAATTTTTCCATGTTTGGCAAGAATTCATGCAGTGGTGGGTCAAGCAAACGAATGGTGGTTGGCAAGCCCTGCATGGCATCAAGAATGCCATAGAAGTCAGACTGCTGGAAAGTCAGAAGTTTCGCCAGCGGTTCTTTGCGTGCCTCTTCATCTTCCGCCAGAATCATCTGCTGAACGATTGGCAGACGTTCGACTTCCATGAACATATGCTCTGTACGGCAAAGACCGA
>JAXJBF010000094.1:0-53538 GCA_036303105.1 Peptococcaceae bacterium
AATACCCTGTTCTACGATCTTTCTGGAAAGTACAGTGGTTGCATCCAGATGTGCAAAGGTCGTTGCCGGAGCCGGGTCGGTTAAGTCATCGGCCGGCACATAAACAGCCTGTACAGAGGTGATGGACCCTTTGTCGGTGGATGTGATACGTTCCTGCATCTGACCCATTTCAGTAGCCAGTGTTGGCTGATACCCTACGGCAGATGGCATACGGCCAAGCAGAGCGGATACTTCGGAACCAGCCTGGGTGAAACGGAAGATGTTATCAATGAAAAGCAACACGTCCTGATGCTGTACATCACGGAAATATTCAGCGATGGTCAGACCAGTCAGCGCAATACGCATACGTGCGCCAGGTGGTTCGTTCATCTGACCAAACACAAGGCTGGTCTTATCGATAACGCCGCTTTCCTTCATTTCTACGAGAAGGTCTTTCCCTTCACGGGTACGTTCGCCAACGCCTGCGAATACGGAGTAACCACCGTGTTCGTATGCGATGTTGCGAATCAATTCCTGGATCAATACGGTTTTACCTACACCGGCACCGCCGAAGAGACCGATCTTACCACCCTTAACGTATGGGCAGAGCAGGTCGATGACCTTGATCCCAGTTTCAAGAATTTCCTTTTCAGGGGACTGTTCAGCGAAAGAAGGTGCTTCGCGGTGGATGGACCAACGTTCTTCTTCGTTGACTGGGCCTGCTTCATCGATTGGCTGACCAACAACATTGAAAAGACGGCCCAGGGTGCAGTCACCAACTGGCACTGTGATTGGGCTGCCAGTATTTTCAACAACGAGCCCGCGCACAAGACCATCGGTGGAGCTCATTGCAACAGTACGCACAATGTTGCCACCAAGGTGTTCTGCAACTTCCAGTGTGACGTCGAGTTTGTTTTCTACTTGGATTTCCTGCCCTTCGTCAGAAACATGGAGGGCGTAGTTAATTTCAGGAAGTTGGTCTGCCGGGAATTCGACGTCGACGACAGGACCAACGACTTTTATAATTTTACCTTGATTATTCAAGACGGATCTTCCTCCTTATGCGTGCATTAGCTCAACGCGTTGGCACCGGCAACGATTTCCGTAATTTCGTTGGTGATCGCAGCCTGACGTGCACGGTTGTAGCTGATCTCCAGCTTGCTCAAGAGCTCGGTGGCATTATCCGTCGCAGCAGTCATGGCAGTCATACGTGCCCCATGTTCACCGGTCTTCGCATCGGCCATGCAGCCATGAATCTGATTGGACAGATACATTGGCAGGAGCTGGCTGAGAATGGACGCAGCGTCCGGTTCGAAGAGATAATCGACGGTGTACTTGGAACTTTCTTCTTCCCCTTCACCACCGAGGTTATCGCTGGCGATTGGGAGCAAAGGAATGGTTGTTGGCTTCTGACTCATGACAGAACGGAATGCCGGATATACAATGCTGACTTTATCATATTTTCCTGCTTCGTAGGCTGAGCGAATCTCCTTAGCAATGATTTCACTGTCGTATGGATCTGGGATGTCGTTGGTATTGAGGTACGCAACATCCACTGGAATACCATGCTTGGTGAAATATTCATTCGCTTTGCGGCCCACAGCAATGACGCTGACTTCGTGTCCAGCTGCTTGAGCTTCCTTGATGACGCGATGTGCTTCCTTCATGACGTGTGCGTTAAAGCCACCAGCGAGCCCTTTATTGGACGCGATGACCAAAAACGCTTCATGTTTAATAGGACGCACTTCGAGCAGTGGGTCTGTGACTTCACCGGACACCGAGGCGGACACTTGCGCCAAAACCTGACGCAGCTTTTCCTGATAAGGGCGCCCCGCGCCGATTTGTTTTTGTGCACGACGCAGCTTAGAGGCGGAGACCATCTTCATGGCGTTTGTGATCTGCTTCGTATTGGCAATACTCTGCATTCTTCGTTTGATCTCTTTAGCATTAGCCAAGACGTCTCACCTTCCTCTCTTAGCCTTGGAAGCCTTCCTTAAATTCAACGAGTGCTTTCTTGAGCGCTTCTTCAGTGTCAGCTTCCATCTTACCAGTAGAAGCGATGACATCTAAGACGCTTTCTTTGTAGTTGGACGCACGCATAAAATCAAGGAATTCTTTTTCGAAGCGGCCGACGTTTGCGGTCTGAATGCTGTCGCAATAACCTTTAACGACGGCGTAAATGCTGACAACCTGTTCCTGAACAGGCATTGGCGAATACTGCTTCTGCTTGAGGATCTCGGTGAGGCGTTCACCACGAGCAAGTGTTGCTTTGGTGCCTTCATCAAGGTCACTACCAAACTGAGAGAATGCCTTCAATTCATTATACTGCGCCAAATCAATACGCATGTTACCGGCGATCTTCTTCATAGCCTTGATCTGAGCAGACCCACCAACACGGGATACGGAAATACCTGCGTTGATAGCAGGACGAATCCCAGAGTGGAAGAGGTCGGTTTCAAGGAAGATCTGACCATCGGTAATGGAAATAACGTTGGTTGGAATGTATGCGGATACGTCGGATGCCTGGGTTTCAATAATTGGCAGAGCCGTCATGGAACCGCCGCCATACTTATCTTCCAGCTTCGCTGCACGTTCGAGCAGACGGCTGTGAAGATAGAATACGTCCCCAGGATATGCTTCACGGCCTGGTGGTCGATGCAAAAGCAAGGAAAGTTCACGATAAGCAACGGCCTGTTTGGAAAGATCATCGTAAACGATGAGAACATCTTTGCCGTTGAACATGAATTCTTCACCCATTGCTGCACCAGCATATGGTGCGATGTAAAGCATTGGGGATGGTTCGGATGCTGTTGCTGCAACAACGATGGTGTAATCCATAGCCCCGTGTTCTTCGAGGGTGCTTACAACGTTTGCAACGGTCGATGCTTTCTGACCAATGGCAACATAGATGCAGATAACATTCTGGTCATTCTGGTTGATGATGGTATCAATCGCAATCGCAGTTTTACCTGTCTGACGGTCACCGATGATCAATTCACGCTGACCACGGCCGATTGGTACGAGAGCATCGATAGCTTTGAGCCCTGTCTGAAGTGGTTCGTGAACCGCTTCACGGGTGATAACCCCCGGAGCAACGTTTTCTACCGGACGGGTTTTGGTTGTTTCAATTGGTCCTTTGCCGTCGATTGGTTCACCGATGGCATTGACAACACGGCCAATCAGCGCTTCGCCAACCGGCACTTCGATGATGCGGCCAGTACGCTTTACTGGGTCACCATCTTTGATATGTTCAAATTCCCCAAGAAGAATGCAACCGATGTTGTCTTCTTCAAGGTTCTGGGCCATCCCTTTAACGCCGCCAGGGAACTCAAGAAGTTCGTTAACCATGGCGTTTTGCAGCCCGTGTACACGAGCAATACCGTCACCGACCTCGATAACAGTACCAATCTCGCTGGTTTCGACGGTCTGGTCAAAGTTCTGGATTTCTTCTTTTAAAATAGAGCTTATTTCATCTGGTCTAATGCTCATTGGGGACCTTCACCTCCTACAATGTCCTGTGTCATGAGGCGCTTTCGCATGCTCGCTAATCGAGCTTCTACGGAACCGTCGATGATCTTATCGCCATATTTTAGCTTTACACCCGCAACGAGTGATGGATCAACGACGACTTCCAGTCGAATCGTTTTACCAACAGCTTTGCCGAGTGCCAGGGCGATGTTTTTGGCATCTTCTTCTTTCAGCGGATAGGCAGATGTCACCGTTGCGTCGGCGATGCCATTTCGTTCATCCAAAAGTTTGCCATAGGCCTTTTGAATATCCGCTAGATAACCGGTACGTCCTTTTTCAATAAGCACCTGCAAAAAATTCACCACGATCTGATCCACCTGATCTTGGAAGACTTTTGCAATGGCGTTTTTCTTGCCTCTCATTGAAAACTGAACACCAGTGTATGCCTGCTCCAACTCTGCGTTGCCATAAATGGTTTCGCAGGCAAAAGCGAGGTCTTGGCCGATCTTATCGACGTTTTGAGATTCGTCCGCGAGCATGAACAGTGCCTGTGCATAGCGTTTGGCTACTCCTGCATCGTTCATTTAGCGTCCCCTACCTCTTTAATAAATTCGTTGACAAGATTTTCATGGTCCGCGATGGTCACGTTGCGGCCAATGATCTTAGAAGCAGCATCAACAGCGAGATCTGCCACTTCGGCACGCAGGTCTTTAAGGGCCTGTTCTTTTTCGCGGTTGATTTCTTCTCTTGCCTTTTCGCTGGCACGCGCAGCTTCTTCGCGCGCTTTAGCGATGATTTCAGCACGGGTTTCTTCACCAAGTTTGTTGGCATTCTGAATAATTTCTTGAGCCTTTGTTTGCGCTTCTTTCAGGCTCGCTTCATATTCTGCCTTGAGAGCGTTGGCTTCTTCGCGAGCCTGCTCTGCATCGTCCACGTTCTTAGCGATTGTGGAAGCGCGTTCATCAAGCATGTTAAACAGCGGCTTGTAGAGGAACTTCTTCAAGCAGAAAAGAAGGATAAAGAAGTTAATAAGCGCAAATATGAGTGTGGATGGCTCAATGCTCATAAAACCATCTCCTTACTTTTATATGAATGATTGCGTCTTGCTTCTATGCGAATCACTTCATTAAAGCTGGGAATACAGCATAAGAGCGATGAGCAGACCATAGATGGTCAGCGTTTCCATAAATGCGAGACCGAGGATCAGAGTGGTACGGATCCCGCCGGCCATTTCTGGCTGACGAGCCATAGATTCGGTGGCACGGCCTGTTGCAATACCCTGACCAATACCAGAGCCAATAGCTGATAAACCAATGGCAATTGCCATAGCAAGTGCGATCAATCCAGTTGCATCCATTTGTGTGTCCTCCTTACGCCGTTTCACGCACGGCGATTCTAAATTTCAATAATATAACAGATTCTCTCTTTTGATTAAAGCTGGGAATACAGCATCAAAGCGATGAGCAAACCATAGATGGTCAGCGTTTCCATAAATGCGAGACCAAGAATCAGAGTGGTACGAATACCGCCGGCCATTTCTGGCTGACGAGCCATAGATTCGGTAGCGCGTCCAGTTGCAATACCCTGACCGATACCAGAACCAATTGCAGATAAACCAATAGCGATTGCCATTGCGAGTGCGATCAATCCAGTTGCATCCATAAAGATAAATCCTCCTTAAAAAGCTTTTTTGTGCTACTTTCTTTCAGTGACAGGGACATTAATGTCCGGAAACACCTTCCTCGATATAAATCGTCGCCAGCATCATGAACACATATGCCTGAATTGCCCCAAACAGAATACTCAATGCATACATTGGCAGAGGCAGGAAGAGCGGAATCATACCAAATAAGAAACCGATAACCATTTCTTCCCCGTAAATATTACCGTAAAGACGGACTGCCAACGACAGTGGGCGGGTGATCATATCAAGCAAGTTCAATGGCAGCATTGGCGAGAAGAAGAACTTAAAGAACTTCTTCGGGCTGTTTTTGATCCCAAAGACGAAAAACGCCACGATCGTAATCAGCGCTAATGCTGCAGTGACGCTCAAGCTGCTCGTAGGGGCTTTGTAACCATATTCTACATGGCCAGCCAGTGGCAACAGGCCCACATAGTTCGAGCAGATAATCAGGAAGAAGATGGTTAACAGAAATGGTGCGTACTTACGCCCGTTTTCCTTCCCCATGATGCCTTCAATGGTGTCCATCAAAAAGTCAATGATGAAGCCGAAAATATTTTGCAGACTCCATGTTTTTGGTTTCATCTGCAAGTTTCGCGTAGCAAAATACGCCAACAGGATGAGAACGATCATGACCCCCCACATTGTGGTGATCTCATTGGTCAAAATAAAGTTGCCGTTTTGATAAACGATATTGGAGACCTCTTCACTGGCAAGCATGGCTTGTGGGAACAAAAATATCACCTCTTTCTCTTTGTGATCACTGTCCTTTTCGCAGTGTCTGCAATACCAGGATCACCATATACACGGACAACCCCAGTGCACAACCGATCAATGCCGGAATGGAAACAACATACATTGCCACCATCACCGCAAAGTCGATAACCAGACGCGCCCAAAAGAGCAGTGTCGATAATAGCTTGTTGCCTGTGAGGATAAAGCGCTGAAAAAGGAATTCTTTCCCCAGGCAAACCACAGCGCCAATCACAAAACCAATCACAAACTCAATCACGGCATGATCCATCATTTTTTATCCATCCTTTGCGTGTCTTCTTCCTCTAAGCGTAGCACCTCTCTGTAGAGGGTCCGAAAACCTGCAACGATTGCAATCAGCACACATATGAACGTGCCATATGGGCCAATCTGAAAACGCTGATCAAGCCATGCACCGACTTTGATCATGATAAACAGTGAAACTGCCAGAGTGATCCCAAAGCTGAGAGCGATGTTGAACGCACGGTACATCGGGCTCTGGGACTTTTCCTGGCCCTCAGGGTCTTTTTTTGACCGACGCCGGTAATGCATCGACATTCGACCGCCTCCTTGTGAGACATTTCTCAATCTGACAAGATTAGTATAACAAAAAGAAAATTTTAACACCATCTATATGTTACCATTTACACATAAGATTTGTTTATTTCATAGAATAGATGCAATTTTGTGAAATATATGTCATTTTCCAAAAATGCTGTTAACAACCGCTTATCGCCAATCTTCAGGGCGCTGATCATCGAGTCCAAAATAGTAGCGCAGAGCCGCAATGATGCGCGCACAAGCATGGCCGTCGCCATAAGGATTCACAGCATGTTCCATCTCTGCATAAGCGTCCGCATCGGTAAACAATGTTGATACAGTATCTACAATGAGCTGCGTGTCACTGCCCACCAGTTTCACCGTGCCCGCTTCCACAGCCTCTGGACGTTCGGTGGTGTCGCGCAGCACGAGCACCGGTTTGCCGAGGGCTGGCGCTTCTTCCTGGAGGCCACCGCTGTCGGTGAGCACCAGATCCATGCGGCCAACCAAGTTTGCAAATGGCGCATAATCCAACGGTTCAAACAAATGCACGCGTTCCAATTCTTCCAGTGCTTCCTTCGCCAAAGCACGCACGCGTGGATTTTTATGCATCGGGAAGTAGAAATTCACATCAGTAAAACGTTCATGCAGCTGACGAATGGCACGGAAAATCTGAACCATTGGCTGGCCAAGGTTTTCGCGGCGATGCGTAGTCAAAAGCACCTTGCGCCCTGGCGCGGCGAGCATGCGGGACAATTCATCGTCGAATACATAATCCTGTTTCACTGTCATCATCAAGGCATCAATGACCGTATTGCCTGTGGTATAGATGGCATCCGGATTCACCCCTTCATGCAGAAGGTTGGCACGTGCCTGCGGCGTTGGCGCAAAGTGCACGGTCGCCATGGCACCAGTCAGTTTACGGTTGGCTTCTTCTGGGAACGGAGAGTACATGTTGCCGCTGCGCAGACCTGCTTCCACATGCCCCACTGGCACCTGCTGATAGAAACTTGCCAGCGCACCGGCAAAGGTGGTCGTCGTGTCACCGTGAACAAGCACGATGTCTGGCTTTTCTTTGATTACAATGCGCTCAATACCGCGCAGCACACCGGCTGTAATGTCGGTCAGTGTCTGCTGCGGTTTCATCAAATTCAAGTCATAGCTTGGATGCACATCAAAGAGCTCCAGCACCTGGTCCAGCATTTCACGATGCTGCGCCGTGACGACAACCAGCGGCTCAAGGTCTTCCGCTTTTTCCATCGCCTTGACCAGCGGTGCCATTTTGATGGCTTCAGGACGCGTCCCGAACACAAACATGATCTTTTTCATGGATACACCTCTCTTAATAAAATGATACATATTAATTACCATATAGATTATTTTATATCAACAACGCTTTCATTATAACACAACCCGCTTGTACGCTCCAACATTCGCCAGAACTTTCGCTACGCTTGCATCTCCGCGCTACACATGCTACCATGGCCCCATAAGCCTGCATCGGCACAAATACTCATTAATATATATAATATACCATTAAAAATTTTTAATTTTTGTCAATATTACCCATGATATCAAAGGAGGTTTTTTCATGCTCAAACGTCCAGACTGGGACACCTATTTTATGGAGATCACCCACATCATCGCTAAGCGTTCCAATTGCCTGCGCCGTCACGTCGGCGCCATTCTTGTCAAGGATCACCGCATCATCACCACCGGCTACAACGGTGCGCCTCCCGGAATGGCTCACTGCGATGACCTCGGCGGCTGCACCCGCGAGCGCATGGGCTTCGCTTCCGGAGAAGGTCATGAATACTGCCGCGCCCTGCACGCCGAGCAAAACGCCGTCATCCAGGCCGCCATCATGGGCGTCTCCATTTCCGGCGCCACGCTTTATTGCACCCACTCACCTTGCAGTCTCTGCGCACGCATTCTCATCGGCGCCGGCGTTGAGCGCGTCGTCTACAGCGGCGACTATCCCGACGGTTTGTCAAAAGAACTTTTCAAGGAAGCAGGCATCCCGCTGATTCAACTTGACTGGCCAGCAGAAAAATAAACAAAAAAATGGACGTTCTATCATGATCAGATAAAACGTCCATTTTTTTATTCTACAAATTTTACAGCTGTGCCGTAAGCGATGATTTCGGCGCCATATTCGGTTAAATTACTGGTCGCATAATGGATGCCCAACACCGCATCTGCACCCATACCAGCTGCTTTATCTTCCAACTTTTGAATAACAATGTCTGTTACTGTATCCAGGAGATCGGTGTAGCCTTTCAGTTCACCGCCAACCACCGATTTTAAAGACTGACCAATATCTTTTGCCAAATTTTTGCTGTAAACCGAAGTGGCTTTCACAAAACCAATTTCAACATATTTTTTTGCGGTCAATGTATCCGTAGAAACCAACAGCATCGCAATTTCTCCTTAAAAATGTTATATCAACTTTACTGCAGTGCCGCTTACCATCACTGCCGCAGCACCATCGGCCATACTCATGCTGGAATAATTCACACCTACGATGGCATCAGCATCCAATGCATCTGCCTGTTGCTCCATTTTCTGCGTTGCAGCCTCAGCTGCCATATCCAACAGATCAGAATAGCTCTTGAGCTCGCCGCCCACCACCGATTTAAATGCCTGACCAATGTCTTTGACAGCATTCTTACTAAAAGCAGCGCTGCCGCGCACCAATCCAATGATTTTATAATCTTCCTCATTGATGGATGAAAGTGTCGTAATTAACATAATTCTTATCCTTTCGTATCAGCTTATTGCTTTTTTTCGCGGCCCGCTTTGCGTACCGCGTCAGTCAATAAAAATTCAATCTGCCCATTGATCGAGCGAAATTCATCGTCTGCCCAATGGGCCAACGCATCGTACAATTCCGGGGATAGACGCAGCACGATCTGCTTACGATCTTTCTTGTTACCTTGCGTCATCGCCGCGCCTCCTCTCTCGATTCATTATAAGCACTTAGGCACGCCAGAGCCAGAGAAAATAAATCAATGAAATCAATATTAAAGCAACAACAAAGCCAATGGTCGCCACACCGCTCATGGCCGCAGTTGCACCGCACGCAATGGCAATGGTCACCTCCGTAATATACCAGAAGAAAGCTGCTATGAGCACACCCATGATGTTCATCATCAGGCGCGTGCCACAAATGATGTCTTCCGCCGGGCGCTTCAGCAAGAACACTGGCACATTGATCCAGCGCGGAAACCATTCAGATACAACGATCAGCGCACAGCAAAAAAAGCCCACGCCCCAAAGGAGCCAGAGGCTCCACTTGCCGCCATAGCCATCCACCTCGCCAGATGGCCCAAAATGAGTCGGAATGATCTCCGGCAGCGAACCATACGTCATGATCAGGCGCACCAATGGAACAATGAGGAAAATCGCCATGACCACAATCAGCAAAACATCCACTTTATTAAACGGCAGCCGTTTCGGCCATTCTTCAATGACTCGAGCGCCGCGCTTTTCTGTATACCTTTTCATCACCAGCGCCTCCTATTTTCCTATTCTCTTTCCGTATATTTACCACGTTTCAGCCAAGTCATATACACGATTCCCATGACTGCAATCAGAACGATTGCTGCAATAAGCGCCCCTGTATGAAAGACTTTTCCTAACAAACTTATTTCCAGTATGTAGGCAAAAAACAATACTAAAATGCACCCTGTAAGGCCAGAAAACAGGCGCATGCCATGAATGATCTCTTCTGCTGGACGACAGATCAGTTCATCCGCCACAAAAATTGGCCGTGAAAAAACAATCTGCGCGATTGCTGAAGCAGCACAAAGCAGATCGGCGCCAGCAACAACAATCAACAGCCATTTGGTTGCGGCTTCGCCAGCCAATGAAATCTCTGCCGGCAAGCTGCCGTAGGCAAACGCCAGATGCCCAATAGGCACCAGCGCAAACGCTACAATCAGCACAATGAACACTTTATCCCACAAAGCAAGCGGCATTTCTTCCGGCCACTCGGCAATGATGCGGTTGCTGCGTTTGTAATCGGATTTCATAGCAGCCACCACCTTTAGTACAGGCTGCCGCTGTTGACCACTGGCTGAGGATCGTGGTTGGCACAAAGCACCACGAGCAAGTTGGAAATCATGGCCGCTTTGCGTTCGTCATCCAGCTGCACCATATCACTCTTTTCCAGCTGTTGGAGTGCCATTTCCACCATGCCGACGGCACCGTCAACAATCATGGCACGGGCATCGATGATGGCCGCTGCCTGCTGACGCTGCAGCATGGCCGAGGCAATTTCAGGCGCATAGGCGAGATGGGTGATGCGTGCTTCGAGAATTTCCAGGCCAGCAATGTGCACCTTCGACTGAATTTCTTCTTTAAGACGATCTGCCACTTCCTGACTGGAGCCCTGCAAAGATTTTTCTGCATCGTTGTTGAGGCCATCATATGGATACTGGCGCACAATGCTGCGCAGTGCCGCGTCGCTTTGAGTGGAAAGATAATCTTCATAATCGTCCACATCAAACACAGCCTTGGCGGTGTTGGTCACACGCCAGATCACGACAATGCCAATCATGACAGGGTTGCCGAGCTCATCGTTGATCTTCTGCTGACCGCTTTCCAAGGTCATCGCCTTGAGACTGAGCTTGGCATGCTTGCCATAACGCACGGGACTGCAGAATGGGTTGTACCAGTAAAAGCCTTCGCCCTTGATTGTGCCGGAATACTTCCCAAACAAGGTCAGCACCATGGCTTCATTTGGACGAATCACCGCAAAGCCGCCCAAGAGGAACAGTGCTACAATAACCAAGAGGACGCAGAGCACAATACCTACACCGCCGCCAATCCCCAATAATGCTGCGACAGCCGCAGCAACCACAACGATCAGCACAAACAGCATCAAAAAACCGTTGACGGTGGTCATTTTACGTTCATCCATACCAGCATGTTGTAGATCTTTCGTCATTGTTCTTCATTCCTTTCTTATTGCATCAGTGTGATATCATTTTGATATCATCATTATACCATAGCCTGTCAATCCTCTCAACAAAAACATTTGCACAACTGTGGAAAACTTCTATATACTATGGGGAGAAAGGAGCGATCATTATGAACGCATTATTTCATCGCACAAGCATCCGCACATTCACCGACAAACCCGTTGGCCGCGAGAACATCCTTCACATTCTGCGCGCTGGCATGCAAGCACCGTCGGCGACCAACCAGCAGCCTTGGGAATTCTATGTCATCACCGACAAAGCCACATTAAAAGCGCTGGCCAGCGCCTCTCCATACGGCGGCTTTACAGAACATGCGCCAGCAGCCATTGTTGCCTGCTACCGTAAAGACTGTCGTGTGCCGCAGTTTGCCGAGATCGATCTGTCCATCTGTATGGAAAACATCTGGCTGGCTACCGACGGTCTTGGTCTCGGTGGCACGTGGATCGGCATTGCCCCACTTGAAGACCGCATGCAGGCAGTGGAAAAAATTCTCGACATGCCAGATTCTCTGCGTGCCTTTGCGCTATTCCCTTTCGGCCATCCTGCCGAAGAAAAGCAGCAGCAAGACCGCTTCGATGAAAGCCGCATTCACTGGTGGCAGGCATGAGGGATTATCTCTCCCCACACTACGCGCAGAGCGCGCTCATCATCATCGATTTTCAAAACGACTGCGTGCTGCCTGGCGGCACTATGGAAATCCCCGGCAGCATGGATGTGCTGCCAGCGCTCACCATGCTCAGCCAACACATGCGCAAGGCTGAACGGCCGGTCTTTCACATCGTGCGCGCCTATCTTCCTGACGGCAGCAACGCCGATCTTTGCCGCCGTTCCATCCTGGAGGAGGGAGCATCGCTGCTCGCCCCCGATAGCCACGGCGCCAATTTTCCTGACGCGTTAAAGCCTATGGACGCACCGCCCCTCGATTGGGCAACCTTGCTTGCAGGACACGTGCAGCGTCTCAGCGACTGCGACCATGTGCTCTATAAGCCACGCTGGGGCGCTTTTTATCAGACCCCGCTCGAAAATTTTCTGCGCACGCTGGACATTGACACATTAATCTTCGCCGGCTGCAACTTTCCAAATTGCCCGCGCACGTCCATCTATGAAGCCAGCGAACGTGATTTTCGCATCGTTTTGGCGCAAGATGCCATGTCTGGCCTTTACCAGCAGGGTATTGATGAGCTAAAAAACATCGGTGTCACGATCAAAAGCAGTCAGGAAATTCTCTCTGCACTGGGCAACTGTTAAAAGCTGAACCGCGCTTCCCGCCTGGGTTTCAACGTCATGCAAAAGCACTTTGACAGGGCCAACGTGCCCTTTGTCCAGCCCTTTTGATGGCACGCTCCTGCATTTTCTGCAACAATGGGCTCACAAACAAAGGAGGTTCAGAAACATGGAACTTGGAACACACATCAAACAATATCGTAAGGAACTTGGCATTTCTCAGGATGAATTGGCAGAGCGCATCTTTGTATCGCGGCAATCCATTTCGAACTGGGAAAACAACAAAACCTACCCCGACATTCACACGCTGTTGTTGCTGAGTGACGTGTTTTCTGTATCTCTGGATGAACTCATAAAAGGAGATGTAGAAGAAATGAAACAAGAAATCGTTGAACAAGAACGTGCAGGTTTCCAGCGCGACTCGGTGCTTTTTACCATCAGTGCCGCTGTAACAGTACTCAGCGCAGCACCACTATTCATCTTTGTAGAAACCTGGGGCTTCGCCATCTGGGCATTTATCCTCGGCATCTGCGGCTATTACTGCGGACGTGTGGAACTCTACAAAAAAATGTACGACATCCAAACCTACAAAGAAATACTCGCCTTTGACCAAGGCGCCAGCTTGAACGATCTTGCTGTCATCCGCACCCAGCGCCCAAAACGTCGTTGGCCGAGAACCCTCGCTATGGCCCTCGCCGCCGCTCTCATCGGTGGCGCCATCACCTACGGCAGCATGGCCCTGTTTGATTGGCTCGGCTTCTTCTAAACAAAAATAAGAGCACTTGTATTCATCCCAAACAATGAATACAAGTGCTCTTATTTTTAATTTTATTTGCTTGTCAAGTGTTCAATGCCGCGAATGCTGATGGTGGTGGTGCCGTCCTGCTCCATGCGAATCTCCACACGCTCTGGATCGTCGTACCACTCGGCCGGTATGGTCAGCGTGATTTCGCCATCGGCGACCAGCTTATAGGTCTCGGTCTGCTTCTGTGCAAAGCCGCGTTCAAGCACGAGGTTTTCCGGTAAGTTGGCATAGCTTACTTCACCCATGAAGGCACTTTGCATCTGAATGGAATCTGGGAAGGTTTTTTCAGCCAAGGTGCGTGTCTCAACAATATCGCTTTCACGAGCGTTATCAGCAAGAAAATGCTTGGCGCGCGCCAAGGCTTCAACAGCATCCTGAGAATAATCATCGGCAACAGCCAATGTCATCTGGCGAATATGGCGATAACTGTCGCGGCTGGATGGCTCGGTGATACAGCCAAGTACCACCTCTTCAAAAATACGCACCGTTTCCTTTTCATGCTTGAGTTTGATGTCACACAGTCGGATGCCAAAGTCTTCCAAATTGATGAACGCATAGCCTTTCACGCGCTGTGTTGGCTGTGGCATGATCGAGTGATGCACCGCAATCGACGCGGAAAGCTTGCCCTCGTCATCAGCATCCACCTGATGGGTATAGGCCAGCTTATCAGCCAGTGCCAAAATAGCCAGATAAGGCACGCCCAATTCTGTGACAAAACGCGCCAAAATTAAATGATAATTATCTTCCACAGCCATTTCCCGCAATTCACCAAAAAACAGGCTGGCCAGCCATTTTGAATAATCGACAAGGCTTTCGCCGCCCTGCGCATACTCCCGCGTGCGACGCGGCACAGGACTGTTGTCCACGAACTGGGCATGACTCGCCGCAGGATCTTCCAAGCCGCGCTCAATATGATGACTAATATAGTCGATCATCACCGCATTGTGCGAATTCAGCGGCCGTTCTGAAAGCACCTCCTGAACACCAATGGCATCAAAAACGTGTAAAATAGCTTCCTGAATCTGTATCATGAAACGCCTTCTTTCTCATTCATTCCGATTTTCCCAGTATACCCGAGGCATCTAATGGATGCAAGCCTTTCTATTACCAGGAATTATGCATAACACTTCGGTTTAAGGTTGCACATTTCAGATATACCCCGTAAAATAGGTGTTATATACGGTGTATTCACGTATCATACACATCAAAGGGGGATTAATGTAAATGAATCGAAGAGTCAAAGACTTGATCATCGTCGGGTTCGCGCTGTTCTCTATGTTTTTGGGGGCTGGTAACCTGATCTTTCCACCATATCTTGGGTTGCATGCCGGCGACACCTGGTTCCCAGTTCTTATTGGTTTCATCATCACTGGTGTCGGACTGCCACTCATGACTGTCTATGCGACATTGCGCAGCGGTGGTACCATCATGACCCTTGCTCGTTATGTCGGCCGTCCTTTTGGTCGTCTGCTCGGGCTCATTGTCGTGCTCTCCATCGGGCCAATGTTTGCCATTCCGCGCACGGCAGCCACCACTTATGAAGTTGGGGTGCATACCTTGCTGCCAAATGTACCAATTCAGGCCAGCTCTATTGTGTTCTTTATTGTTGTTTGGGCATTGACCATCAACCGTTCCCGCGTCGTGGACCGTCTCGGCAAATACCTCACGCCATTTCTGTTATTGACACTTTTTGCCATTGTTGTCGCAGCCATCATTGCACCAATCGGCGAACCAGGTGCTGCAGCTGCGCCTGTATACACGTTCTCTGGTGGCTTTACGGAAGGCTACCAGACCATGGACGCTCTCGCAGCTTCTATGTTTGCAGGGGTCGCACTCTCCAATATTGTCGCCCGCGGCTACAACAACCGTGAAGAACAGCTTTCTATGAGTATTCGCTGCGGCGTCATTGCGGCTGTGCTGCTCGGGCTCGTATACTGCGGCCTTACCTATGGCGGCGCAGGTGCAACCAGTGCTTTCCCAGCTGATATCGACCGCTCCACCCTGCTCGTTCAAATGACCCAGGGACTTCTCGGCAACATCGGCACCTACTGCCTTTCTGCAGCAGTTATCCTTGCCTGCCTGACCACAGCCGTTGGTCTCACAGTCACCACTGGTGAATATTTCAACGAGCTTTCCAATGGCAAGCTTTCCTACAAATTGATTGTTACCCTCACTGTGATCGCAGCTTTGCTGATCTCCGTTCTCGGTGTTACAACCATCATCAACCTTGCTGTGCCATTCCTCAATATGGTATACCCAGTGCTCATGGCGCTTGTTATTTGCAACTGCCTGGACCGTTTCATTCCAAATAAGAACGCTTACATTGGCGCGCTCATCGGCGCATTCTTAATCAGTTTCATCGATGGTCTCTCCGCTGTAGGCAGCCTCGGCATCTCCGCGGGCTGGATCGACAGCCTCTTGGCCTTCAAGGCCACTCTGCCACTGAATGGATTCGGTCTCGCATGGCTTATTCCATCCATCGTGCTTGCTGTTATTTTCTCCTTCATCCCACGCCGCAAAAAAGATTCCGACGAAGTGGTCTTCGAAATCTACGACGAAGGCAGAGAAGATTAAGCATGTAGCATCACAGACCTTCTTTATGAAGGTCTGTTTTTTTATTTTTATAGTAAAAATCCGCCCCTTATCCATATGTTTCTCATTAATTATCAGACTTTACATAGTCTTTTCATTTTTGTTTATATTTCTCCTGATTTTCATCAATGTCCTATGGTATAATGACGTTATAATATAGTTTCTTTTGACATATATTAAAGGGGATGGTGACATATGTTAAAGAAAATGTCTTTCTCTAAAGACGATCCTCTATTGGCCATGAAGACATCTGAACTTGGCAGTCAGCTTGGCGCATTGCAGAGAGAACTCAAAGATACGGACCGCAGTTTGTTGGTCATTCTTTCGGGTTGGGAAGTCACTGGGAAAGGCCAAATCCTCAATGATCTGGTGCGTGAGTTGGACCCACGCTATTATCATCTGTCACAATTTGACGATGCAACAGAGGAAGACAAAAAACATCCAATGTTATGGCGTTTTTTTCTGGCGTTTCCAACACATGGTCGTGTGGGGATTTTCGACCATAGTTTTTACCGCGAATTGCTGCGCCACCCGGATATTTCCAATCTGGATTTTATCCGCTCGGTACGTGACATCGACTTCACCGAACGCTTATTAACCAGCGATGGCTGTCTGGTCATGAAATTTTTCCTGGACCAAACAGAAAAGCAAATGGAAGCGGCATTGGACGCCCTTGGCAAAGACAAAAATCGCAGCTTCCTTCTGGAAGATTTTGACACCTATCAGCTCAAACACTATGACAAATTCAACGCACATTTTGAGCGTGTCCTCAACAGTACAACCTCTTTGTCATGCCCATGGCGGGTCATCGATGCTTCAGACAAGAAAATGGCCTCGAAGCAAATTTTGGCAACCTTGATTCGTTGTTTGGAGTGGCATCTGGAGAAGCCGCCTGAAACTTGCGCAGAACCTCTGCCGCCAGTGGTTTACGATCCTCTAGCAAATGTGGATCTGAAAAAGACACTGCCCGAGGAAGAATATCGTGCCAAACTGCGTCCTCTGCAAAAAGAAGCAGCAGCCTTGCTCTATCAGCTCTATCTGCATCGTATTCCAGCCATCATCGTATTTGAGGGAACGGATGCCTCTGGAAAAGGCGGCTGCATCAAGCGTCTTACGCGGCAGATGGACCCACGCACCTACAGCGTGGCGACAACAGCTGCACCAACCAAATATGAACTGGATCATCATTACCTGTGGCGTTTCTACCGCACGTTCCCAACACCTGGACACCTTACCATCTATGACCGCAGCTGGTATGGTCGGGTCATGGTCGAGCGCATCGAAGGCTTCACCTCCACACAGCGTTGGCAGGAAGCCTACACTGAAATCAATGAAATGGAAGCCACACTCGTAGAAGACGGCTATATTCTTCTGAAATTCCTGTTGATCATTGACAAAGACGAACAGCTGGCGCGTTTCAAAGACCGCGAAAACACGCCGGAAAAACATTATAAAATTACCGATGAAGACTGGCGCAATCATGATAAATTTGACGAATACGTAGAAGCCATGAACGATATGATCGTGCGCACATCAACCAACGTCGCACCATGGATTGTGATGCCAAGCATGGACAAGCGCTATGCGCGCATTCATGTGCTTGAACATTTTATCGACGCAGCCCGTGCCGCCTTTGAACAGAGGGGGATCAAGGTAGACGTGCCAAAAGCGCTGATGGAAGAAACTGAACAAGACATTCATGCAGAAAATAAAGTGAAGACGAAACAGAAGGAAAAGAAAGCGGAGTCAAACGAAACACAACAAAAGGGGTAATGTGAAATGAAACAATTTGACGAGCAAAACAATGATGTTTCAACTGAAACATCAACACTTGATGCCATTCTTATCGAAGGCAGCGAAAATGCCATCCTTCATGAAGAAGTCATCGTACAGGAACCAGCGAAAGACCATGCAGAAGAAGCCGTCACCAGCCATGAAGAAGACAGCATCACAGAAGATGCGCACCCATCCATAAAAGACGACAAGAAAAAGAAGAAAAAAGACAAAGACAAAAAGAAGGATAAGAAAAAGGACAAAAAACACAAAAAGAGCAAAAAAGAAAAAGAAGATAAAAAAGCCAAAAAAGGCGATAAAAAAGATAAGGATAAAAAGAAAAACAAGGACAGCAAGAAAAAAGACAACGATAAAAAGAAAGACAAAGACGGCAAAAAAGCCAAGAAAAAAGACAAACCTGTTGAAGCCCTTGAAGATTAAGCATCACAGCCCCTCATCAAGAAAGATGAGGGGCTGTTTTCTGTACAAATATTGCTCAATTCCCGCTTTCCTCACAATGTGCTATAATAAACCCAAGATCATTCGATAAAGGAGTCTCCCTTATGCAACATTTCATCGAAAATACAGCTTTAATCTGTGAAGGCGGCGGCATGCGTGCTGCGTATTCTGGCGGCATCGCCAGCGTCTTCCTGGAACACGATATTTATTTTCCTTATATCACAGGCGTCAGTGCTGGTACTTCCATCGCTGTTTGCTACACGCTGCGCAATATTCCACGTCTGCATCGTTGCTTCATCGATATTGCCGGCGATCCGAACTTCATTGGCGCCAAACATTTCTTGCGCGGCCATGGTTATTTCAATTCCCATTATATTTATGAAGAAGCCTTCTTTGATGACGACCACGCGCAGCATAGTTGGGCCACGTTCTGCAACAGTCCATCTGAGGTGGTTCTGTCGGCTTTCAACGCTGAGACCGGCACCTTGCGCTACTGGCATAAGAACGATATTCACAGCTATGGCGATCTCTGCCGAGTCTGCCGCGCTTCCAGCTCGCTGCCGGTGGTCATGCCCTCCACTTATATTGACGGCCAAGCCTATGTAGACGGCGGCGTGCGTGAGGGATTCGTGCTGCAGCCTGCCATTGATGCTGGTATTGAGCGCTTCGTCATCCTGCCGACCCATGTGCGTGGTTTCCGTCGCGAGCCATCAAAGAACATGGGTTTAACCAAGGCCCTCTACCATAATTACCCAAAAGTCGTTGAAGCGTTAGAAACACGCGCCGACAATTATAACCGTCAAATGGATCTCATCGATCAGCTTGAGCAGGAAGGCCGTGCGCTTGTGCTTTATCCGGAAGAGATGCCGATTGACCGCACGGAGCACGATACAGCCAAGCTCGAAGACGCTTGGCAGAAAGGTCGCGCACAAGCGACACGCAACATCGACCAATGGCTGGCCTGGATGGAACACTAAACAAATTTACAACAAAAAGAACCTGACGCAAATGCGTCAGGTTCTTTTTGTTATTTACCATTGAAATGCGATTGGATGAGAAATTGTTTCCAGCTTTCCATCGTTCATGGTCAGCACCGTTGCCAGGTTCGTACCAGTTTTTGAAACCGGCTTCAAGGCAGTGATGCCAGTTTCTCCCTCAGCCATGGCAATTTCAATGAAATCACCTGGCATGTACTGCAGCGCTTCGCCGTCTGAAGCTGGATTGATGTTGGTTGTCGCATGCGCCTCGCCTGTTTCAAGATCGAGCACTGGCAGTGCATACGGCGCGCCCATGCCCCACACATCAAGACCAATGTGTGTATCGTCAAGAACGATCGGCTGATTAGGACTGACCTCGTGACCTGCAAATGGCGGCAGATCCATGCCAATCCGATATTTCCATTCGCCCTGCGCCAAATCGTACACCCAGAGTTCTTTCGGACCAATGGTCATATCCTGAATGAGTTCCGTCATGATCAAATAGTCGCCCGTTATAACCGGCCCAAGAAGGTTGTATCCCTGCGACAAATTGCTGATTTCTCCGCTTGTCAGGTCATAACAGAACACATCGCCGTAGCGGTCTGTTTCTTCCCACACGTTATCCGATTCATCCAACGTCTCCAGATTCTCAGTTGCTGACCACACAGCCACACGATCTCCCAGAGCAACCTGCATCGTTGCGCCGAAGCCATCTTCAGCCGGTCTGCTGTCGAGCAATGTCTTTTCGCCTGTATCTGAGCGATAGAGCCAGACCTCAACAGCATCTCCAGATGCGTTCGGAATGGTCCAGAGCACATTACCCTGATGAAAAGCCACCTCTGTTTGCGGCCACATACGGTACCCCGCATCATGGCTCGCGACATCATCGCTCTCAGCAAGCAGCAGCGGCTCCGCGCCTTTCTGCCGCGACTGAATGTACAGATAGCTTGTCTGGGTACCGCTGATCAGTGGATATTCCCACCAGTACATATAGTCGTCATCAATGGCAAAAGCAGGAACATTATCTGTCACAAAAAGTCCATAGCCTTCATGTACCGGTTCCAGAACCGTCCCTCCACCATCTTCGACAGCCACCACATACCCTTTATCATTAAGCCGCAGGAACAACGTTCCTTGATCGGTCTGATCATAAACCACTTGATTGTCCTCGGTCGGTGCAAAACCGCCATTGACAACAAATTCGTAGCCAACAGGGTCATCGTTAAACGTCGCCAACGGCAGCGCTGCCTGGTTGTTGTAATCAAAGCGCACCGATGTGCGCCCGTCTGCTGCCTGCCAGCATACCTCGCCAAAACATTCTGCCAAGGCGCGCAGCGGCAGATACAGGCTGCCGTCCTGCTCTATCACTGCCTGTGGCAGAGCGATTGTTTCATCATCCTCGTTGGCTAAAGTCTTTTCACCCACACGACCAGTAAGGGCAAAATCATCAAATGCATTCCTCAATGTAAACGCATCGCCATCGCGTGTCAGCGTCAAATAAAACTGCTCTTGCAACACCTCCTGCGACACCATGGTGGTGCCGGCAACCAGCATCACACCGCTGTCGGCATCTGTCGTTTCCAATAAACGTCCATTCACATCCAGCACCGCCGCCGCTGCCGACGGCAGCGGCAGCAAGGCCAGCGCCAAAAGCGCCGCGCCAAGCCAATAAGCCAAACGTCCTTTCATGGTACACCTCTCCTTTCTATTCTTTGTCACTTACGGCCATTGAAAAGTGATCGGAAAAACGGTTTGTGTCAATTCCTCATCGCCATGCATGTTATTCATCAACCGCAGCATCACAATCATAGTCTTTCCATCTTTGTCAGGCGGCAGAAAATAATCAAGTGCGCCACTGGAATCTTTGGATACTGCACGCAAACTGTTATCAAAGCAATCCAACGGGCAAAAATACATCGCTTCTTTTGTGCGTGTATTGGCCGTCGTAAAAACGGTTGCAGACGCCAAATCAACCACCGTCAATTCATAAACCGCATGGCTGCCTGTTGCAGATAAAGCAATACGGCCGCTATCAATACGCTGCGGTGTTTCTAAATGCTGCGCCCTGCCGAGCGATGGCACCTGCGTGCTGTCAATCTGATAGTCAAACTGTCGGTCTGCCTGTCCTAAATCACAAATCCAAAGTGCATTGGCTGCTTCACTGTCACAGCCAGTGCGCACAATTAAATACTCGCCTGTGATCAACGGATCACCGATGCCGTCCCCTTCTGCAACAACCTGCAGCTTTGAATCATCAAGATCAGCATACACGACTTCATTGTTTTCTGGCCGCGTCCAAGCCGCATGGCCATCATCCATTGCTACTGTCACATCATCCATATTGCCGGCAAAAGTGTCCAATACCGTTGTTTCATCATCAATCCGGTTGTAATGCTTCACCTGCACCTTGCGTCCGTCGTCGTTTGCCCACAGCACAGAGTCCTCATCAAAGGCCAAACAGCGGCTGAAGCCATCTGTGGCGTCATCGCCATCTTCGTACGCAAAAGTGCCTTCATCCAAAAGCACAGGTTCTGCGCCTGCTTGGCGCTCCTGCACATACAACGCCCAATGATCCGTATCATGTTCTGGCGTGTAGGAGCCTTCCAGCCAGAAACATGCGTTCTCTTGAATACTGTAGCCCCGCATCACCGGCAAGAGGGCCAACTTCCAGCCTTCGTGCACAGGAGCGATCAACACGTCTTCAGGCAATACCACCACAGCAGATGGGAAAAAACCTCCGGTGTATTTTTCAAAATAGCCTTCTCCCTCATTGACACGCATCAACCCATCAACCATACCCATACCACTGTTGATCGGTATTTCGTAAGGCAGGGGTTCTTCACCAATGGCTGCCATCGGCAAGTTTGCTGTCATCTCTGCTGAGACGTCCGACTCGGATGCCAGCGGTGACCTGTCACAGCCTGTTGCTGCTGCAACCAGACTGATGGCTAAGGCAAGTGCCACACATTTTTTCCTTCTCAGCATCTTTCATACCCCCTCTTATTGTATGAATATTCCGATGTTTTATCCTGCTTTTATTATACCGTCTTTTACTGACAGCTGCCATGTTCTTACGGCAAGATTAACAATCTTCATCAAATATTAAGAAATGACGCCGCCAATATCATAAACAGTTACGGATGCCCGCATGACGAAAACCATCCATTGTTCAGTTTATGGCTCTGAAGGTTCCTCAAACAACAGGAAAAATAAACATCACCTCTGTTCATCCCAAAAAAGATATTGTATAATATTGCACACGAAATACCCCATCTTGAGGAGGAAGCATATGCCTAAGATTTTTTCAGATGAAGAAAAGAAAGCCCATCGAGAATTTCTTTTAGACAACGGTCTCCGCGTCATTATGGAAAAAGGCTACAAGCATGTGACCGTTGACCAACTGGTCCAAATGATTGGCGCCTCCAAAGGCTATTTTTACGTGCTGTTCTCATCGAAAGAAGATTTTTTCCTGGAAGCGCTCGCCTGGCAAATGGAAAAAAACTATAAACGGCTCGAAAATGCCATGAAAAGCAATTATTCTCCGTCACAAATTGCTAGCTTGTATCGAGACATCTTCAAAAATCGTATGCATTTTGCCACTTATGAAGACGCCGCCTATGTGCAGCAAAAAATCAGTGATGCACAGTGGAAACGCTTCCAAGATTATCAGGAGCGTTTTTTTGCGCGCGTGCTCAAACTTCTTGGCAGAGATCCCACCATTTGCGATCCAAAAGTTGTCAGCAACCTTTCCGCTGTGATGTTTCTTTTCTACAATAGTCAAGCCAAGTATTTCTTTACCGAAAAGATGCAGGAAACAACAGACCTGTTGCTGGAAACATTTCATCGCTATATTTTTGGCGAAGACGCCAAAAACTAATAATAGCAACATCCAGGCCATCAACAAAAAAGAAGGACATCTTTGCATTTTCAAAGATGTCCTTCTTTTTTATTTGTCGAAAAAAGCCGCCTTCGCTCTGAGCGCGCACCAATAGTTTAAGGAGGAAAGGGAGCGCCAGTGATCGACCCGACGATTCAACGCCTTAAAACCACTATGGCATGCGATGCGTACTTTTTCAACAGCTATTCAAGCAAGGTCAGCCAATGGTTGCATCCAAGCTACATGGCTGTGTGTTTTATTGTTAATAAACTGGGGCTCTATCAACAGCAAATCTCCTTCAACAGAATCACCGTATTGACCCGAAATGGTTGAACGTTGCCCCACCAGGTGCAGAACGAACAGCCAATAAATACCCCGGAAATGCCAGCCGTGCGTTTTCAAAAGCTGCATGGTGATGCAAATTGTACTGCGCAACCAGCACAGTGCCAATAAAATCGCCTGCTGTCTTTTTCGTTACCCCCATCGTAACGCTTTCATCCACAGCAGAACAAGATGTGCGTGCGCCGCAAAATACGCTGAGCAATACCATCAACGTAAACAACAGTGACACAATAGGTCTTGGTTTTACAGAAATCTCCTCCTTTGCTTTCCAGCGCAACAGGTTCTTTCTTGCATATTCGTAAATAAGGCTCAGAAGCCTTTTCTCGCCCCAAAGCATTTTTATCAACACCACGCTGTCATTGACTGTCCCCATCTTACAGTCAATGCATGCCAATCATTCCTTTTCAAGGGAGCAACCATCCTGTAACCAGACCTATATGTGTCAACTGTTTCTTGTTTTATCGCCGCGCAAAAAACGACCGTTTTCTATTATCGGTCATTTTATGGTCAAAAAAATTTGGCTTTTGAGGCAAACACTATTCGACCAGTCATCCAAAATGCAAGAAAACCTTGTATGCACATGACTATAATATCATAGTGGTCATATATAGTAAAGACTGATTTCAAAAAAAGAAAAGAGATGTTGTCTCAGGATGACAGGCAACATCTCTTTGACCGTTTTTCCATCTATATCCTCTGCCGAAACAATCCATGATGATTGCAATACCAATAAAGCCAGCCATGTCCGCGGCCCCGGCCGAAAAAGCGTGCTTCGGCATTGCCTTCTGGATAAAGCTTGGCAATCTCAAAACGGCTGCCAGTGCAATATGCAAGAAAAGAAATATAATGATCCTTGCGCATAGGATGATCAATAGATACATAATATTCATCTTCGATGTGCTCACATTGTGCAAGATGTGCCGCATCAGGTGTTTCAGCATCCAATGGCGGCAACGTAATACCACAGCAGGAAACCATCGCAGGCCCCATGGACTGAAAGACATTACCGCAAATAGGACAAACGTAAATCTGCGCTTTCAACATATTAGCAGACCGGTTTGTATTAACGATCTGCTCGCCAGTGAGCAATTCGGCCACCGATACCTGCAGCGCCTGCGCCAATGGCTCAAGCAACGTAATATCTGGATAGCCACGGCCCGTCTCCCATTTAGAAACAGCTTTATCGCTAACACGAAGAATCTCCGCCAATTGTGCTTGGGTCAGGTGTTGCTGCTCACGCAAGGCACGAATGGCTGCACCAGTAATATAGTGATTCATGTCACATTCTCCTTTCACCATTAGGCTACCATGTTGGCACGCTGCCGACAACCTACGCTGCGTAGAACTTTATATTATGGAAATCCACTCTCAAGCAGATTCAAAGTGATCCAGCATAACCATCCTCCTGATATTGATGATCCATAAAAAGTGTTTTCATGAACCAACTATTTTTTTTCAAAAAACTCTTGACATTTATCATTTTATAGACTATATTAATTTTAGAATTATTCTAATTCTAATTTGTGCATTGTTTCTGACCAAACGACTGCAAGGATACTGCTTCATGATTTAATGGCCCATTGCCTATCACTTAAATGCTCTGCGCAAGGTGACGACCTCACGCATTACAAGCAGGCAGTCCACTCAGCGCGCCACGGCAACATTGTACAGTTTTGGGTAAACGCCCACTGGATATATTTATAGAGGAGGATGATTTTTCATGAGAAGCATTACAACACTTGAACTGCAATACGCGCATCGATTCTATGGCTTTAAAGGAGAAGCACAGTATTTGCATGGACACACCGGCGTGTTGACGATCGAGGTGGAAGACACGATCAATGAAGGGGTAAATATGGTCTTCCCATGCAATGAAATTCAGAAGACAGCATGGAATGTTTTGAAAAACTTCGACCACGCACTGATTCTGCGCGAAGACGATCCACTATTGCCAGCAGTGCTCGATGTCTATGAAAAACAAGGCATCAAAGATGGACACCCACACAATCAGATGACCGGCCCAGCCTTTAAAACAGAACTGGCTACCGCTTATCCAGATTGTCGTCTTGTTGTAACGAAGGAAACCATGACCGTCGAAGGCATGATCAAGATTGTCTATGAGCTGTTAAAAGACAAACTCAACATTGCGAAGCTCACGTTTACCAGCGGTGTAAATGCTGCATCTGCAGAATTTACCACCAACAATAAGATTGACCGCTGCCCATTATGCGGCATCGCACTGAACGAACATGGTGTCTGCCCAAAATGCGGTTACAAAAAACCATAAGCGAGCCTACAAAAGGCGGCGTATCTCAAGAAGATACGCCGCCTTTTTATCTATTGTTATTTCAATTTTTCCCACTCTGCTTCTTTAAAGCCAGGGCAGATCACAGCATCGCTGATCAGCAATGGCCGCTTTACAAGCATACCATCGGTGGCAAGCAGTTCAAGCTGTTCATCGTCGCTCATTTCCGGCAGTTTGTCTTTAAGATGAAGCTGCTTATAAAGATTGCCGCTGGTGTTAAAGAAACGCTTGAGAGGCAGACCGCTTGCTGCATACCAGGCAGCAAGCTCATCTTTGCTTGGCCGCTCGTCAACAATAGGACGCAGATCACAATCGATGCCATTGTCTTCAAGCCATTTCAACGCTTTCTTACAAGTAGAACATTTTGCATAATAAAGTACCAGTGGTTTCATGAAAAGTCTCCTTTCGTGGTGATGCTTCCAGTATACCACGGTGCTCCAGGACAATAAACGACATTATCGTGTTTCATCAGATGACAAATGGCCCAGCTATGCTATAATGAGGCAAGACTTTCTGTAAAAGGGGGGCGCACAACTTGAACAAGTATGCCAAATTATTGATCAACATGTTCCTGACAGAAACACGGCCAGACAAATGCCTGCAGAATGTGAAACGAAACTGGTACTTTCCACTGGCAGCACTGGCGTTTTTCTATCCAGAGATACAGTGGGGCAATGAGTTTTGCAAAACGAATTTGACCATTCCCGCACTGGTGATTGTATTTCTAGCAATGCTGCTTGTTGCAAGTCAGGTGCGTGACCTTTGGTCGGCTGTACATTGGATGCCCTGGTATCTGAATCTGTTCGTGATTCTTTCTGCCGTTGGTATTTGTTGGCGCTTGCATGTCTATGCATTCAATTTTTTCTGCACAACATTAGAAATAACCACAGAGCAGGCCTATCCAATAAGCATGGGATTGGCATTGATAAGTTTTCTGTTTCTCTATGTCTGTTTGGCACATTTTTGGCAACGATTGACACATTTATTTAAGGAAAACAAGATATTTGCTGATTTACATCCTCTCGAAGTAGGGATTTACGCTTTTTTAACTGTATTAACCCTGCTCTTTGCTACGCGGCTCTATACCATGACATCTGTATTCTATGATGACTCCTATTATGATCTCATCTATACAAGCGATTCCGGCAGCTTGGTTCATAATATGGCTTGGCTCTACCTTTCTTTTCCTGAGAATGATCTGCGCCAACCGCTGTTCGCCGTCTTTGCTGCACCATTTGTTGGCGCTCCTTATGCACTCAGTGCATGTTTTGGTCTTTCAACAACCTTTGAAGCCATTGCTGTGAACGCGCTTCAAATCATACTGCTCTTTACAGCCAATCTAATGCTGATACGCTTGTTAAACCTGCGGGCATCACAACGCATAGGTGCCATGCTGGTGTTGACGGTCACCTATACCACGCTGCTCAACGTACTGATGATCGAACAATACATAACGGCTTATTTTTGGTTGATGCTCACATTGACATGCCTTCTGCGCGGCAAACGCGACACCAACCTGGCGCTCTACGGCGCCGGCGGCACCCTATTGACAAGTTTGGCGCTGCTTCCAGTCGTTGGCCGCTATGCATCAACCAAAACACCAAAGGTTTGGGCCCAAGATATGGCACAGCGCATTTTAGGATTCGCGCTGCTCCTTTTGGCATGCGGACGCTTTGATATTTACTATTCCTTTCTCGCCAAAATCAACACTCTTCGTACGTTTACCGGTAAAGAAGTACCTTTTAGCAATCGTTTATATCAATATACCGGTTTTGTGCATGATTGTTTTCTTGCTCCCGCTGCCTCTATCGGCGAATATTCGTTAGCATCAACCTCTCATATTTCTTGGGTACTGGACCCCATTGATCATATCAATTGGTTTGGCGTCTTGCTGCTGGCGCTTTGCTTAATCAGTGCAGTTTGGAACTGGAATGAACGGATTGCACGTTTGTCCATTTACTGGATCTTTTTTTCGCTGCTGCTTCTTGTTGTTTTCGGCTGGGGCACACAGGAAAACGGGCTCATACTCTACACTTTATATTTTGGCTGGGCTTTTTTCGTCTTGCTTTTTCTACTCATTCACAAAACGGCATCCTTTGTACATCAGCCGCTGCTCCTGCCGGTGATGTGTGTGGTCATAACGCTAGTTCTCCTTTTAATGAATCTTTCAGGAATAAGGGAAATGCTGGCTTTTGGGCTGGAGTACTTTCCCCTATAACCGTTAACGCAACAGCGCTTCCTTGCTTTATCACCAAAATCAGCCATCCATCTTTTCGGCTGGCTACTGCAAACGACCGAAGGCACCGCCTATCGGTCGTTCTTGTTATTAAAACGCCAAAACTGTTCAGGTAACTGCTAACGCTGCCAAGATACAATGGGACAATGACAAAAAAATGACACTAGTGATTACAATTTAGCGAACTTTTTTCTGCAAAATCAAACCTTTTTCTGCAAATATGTTATACTTCGTGTAATACAACCATAAAAAGGAGGTTTTCCTGGTGCATCAAGAATCCACAACAAACAGCGAAAACCATGCATCACTCCTACACAAACTGCCACAACCAGCTGAAATGCTCGCTCATCTTTTACAAAACTGGTATTTTCCATTCTCTGCATTGGCTTATTTTCTTGTAGAGGTACGCGGAGCATCCGAATACGGTGTCACTGGCATTACACTGACACTTTCCTTTTTAATCATGCTGGTGGTAGCATCACAGAGATCAGAGCTTTGGCAAACCACGCGCAAACTGCCCTGGTACGGGCAGCTCTGGGCAATGCTGTCGGCCGCTGGCGCCTGCTGGCATTGTTATAGCTTTGGCCATGCATCGTTTGCCGAAAGCGCTGCTTTACAATCTCTATTGACCAATTTCAGCAGCACCGTCGATTTATCCCGAGTGCTGGCTGTCTGCTGTGCGCTTGCAGGGTTTCCATTCGTTTATATTTGTATTTCTTACCTTTGGACAGAACTGTGCCGCTTAGCAAAAAAACTATCACTGTTTTCTGGACTTACGCACGCAGAACGACTCATTTACGCCATCATTGCGCTGGCCTTGATTGCTTATGCAGCCATGGCCTTCTATGCATCCAATGGTTTTTACAGTGCCACCAATGAAGGCTACGATATTGTCTACACAGCTGACACCGATTCTTTGTTCAACAACATGGCCTATCTGGCGCTGACTTTTGTCGAAAACGATCTGCGTCAGCCGCTGTTCGCAGTGTTCTCGGCACCCTTCGCAGGCGTCCCTTATTTGCTGACACAGTTGTTCCAATTCTCACCATCCACAGAAGCGGTGCTGTTGAACACGGTACAAATTCTGATGATCCTTACAGGCAACCTTCTGCTCACTCGGCTGGTGGCTCAATCGCCATTGAAACGCATCTGTTTCATGATAACATTAAGCGTTACCTATACAACACTCCTCAATGTGTTGATGTTAGAGCAATATGTCACCGCTTATTTCTGGCTGATGCTCTCTGTCGCACTGATTTGCACACACCAAAAAGAGGAACATCTCGGCTTTTATGGTGCTGTCAGCGCACTATTAACCAATGTGGCATTGCTGCCATGGATGAGCGCCCACTCACCACGTTCTTCATTTAAAGGCTGGCTGGGCGACATGATCCGCTTGGGCATGTCTTTTGTCGTGCTGCTTCTCGCATTCGCCCGCTTCGACGTCATTTACTCCGTCGTTGCAAAATTGGCCTCATTATTTAAATTCACTGGCGGTTCCTGGCCGCTCTCAGATCGGTTCAAACAATACTTTGCCTTTGTTCACGACTGCTTCGTCAGTCCGGCGGCACACGTCTCACAAGGTGTGGCGCCCGATGGCATTCTTTCTTGGCGACTGGATCCTGTGCAAACGTTTAACATTGCGGGAATAGCGCTTTTTGTGCTGACGATTGTGGCAGCGTGGTTCAACCGAGACAAATTGCTGAGCCGCTTCGCCATATATTGGGTGGCCTTCTCGATAGTGCTTCTCGCCCTCATCGGTTGGGGCACATGGGAGACCGGCCTGGTTCTTTATTCGCTCTATTTCGGATGGTCATTTTTTGTTCTGCTTTTTCAACTTATCGACAAAGCCGGTGATGCCCTTCATGCACGTTGGCTCTTACCAGCATGTTCCTTTGCTGCAGCAGCGTTGATGCTCTGGCTGAACATTCCTGGCATTCAAGCGCTTCTGGATTATTGTGTCACATATTTTCCAATTTAAGGGGTCTTTCTCTTGAACCGCTATATCAAACTGATGCGTGTGCATCATTACATGAAAAATTTACTGGTCTTTGCAGCACTCGTCTGCAGCGGCCAACTCTTTGTGCCAGCCAAACTTGGTGCTGACATGCTGGGCTTTTTGGCATTCTGTGCCGCTTCTTCAGCCATCTACATCATCAACGATATTCGTGACTGTGAAAAAGATCGCCGACATCCTACCAAATGCCAGCGCCCTATCGCCAGCGGTGCTGTTTCGGTGCGCAATGCAAGCATTCTTGCCGCAGCGTTGTTTATCCTTACTGTATTGTTCATCTCGCCAGTATTCAAACTTTCTGCAGCACTGCTTCTGGCACTCTACATCGTGCTAAACCTAGCATACAGCTTTGGCCTTAAAAATATACCCATCGCTGACATCACCGTGCTTGCCGCTGGTTTTGTCATCCGCGTCATCTACGGCGCTCAGCTGACAGAAATCGTCATCTCCAATTGGCTTTATCTTGCCGTTTTCGCCATGTCCTTCTACCTTGCACTGGGTAAACGACGCGGCGAACTGATCCAAGTCACCGATGGTGATACCCGCAGCGTGCTCAAAGCCTATCCTCTCGATTTTCTCAACCGCAGCATGACCATGTGTTTGACGCTCGGCAACGTCTTCTATGCCTTATGGTCCATGGATCAGGTGACCACCGCCTTCTATCACAATCGACTGCTCATCTTCACCGTACCGATTGTTCTCCTCATCACCCTCAAATACAGCCTCACCATCGAAGGCGCTTCCGATGGCGATCCTGTCGAAGTGCTCATCCACGATCGTGCACTGCTCCTGCTTATCGTTCTTTATCTGGCCGTTATGCTTGGAATATTGTACATATAAGAAAAGCCTGTGGCACAAAAACCACAGGCTTTTTCATTGGGCAGAAAATTATAAAGTCAAGCTTGGTGCGCTGTATACACGGGCAGCCAGTTCCTGATTGAGCAAGTAAAGGCTCTTCGGATCGTCCCCATAAAGTTTGTACTTCTTCACGAGGCTGTCAGCGTTCTTTTCTTCTTCACCTTGTTCCTTCACAAACCAATCGAGGAACTGCATGGTGCGGAAGTCTTTCACACTATAGGCAGCATCATAAATGTTGTTAATGAGGCCTGTCACATAGCGTTCGTGGTCTGCTGCAACATTCAAAGGATCACCAGCATTGGTGTAAGCATGTGCTGGTTTATCGATGGCTTCGAAGGTGACGGAAATATCGTTGTTCTGCAGATATTGCATGAACAACAGCGCATGGTCACGTTCTTCCTGAGCCTGAATGGTGTACCAGTTGGCAAAACCATCGAGATCCAAGTCCGTGTAATAATTGGCAATGTCAAGATAGAGATACGCGCTGAAAAATTCTTTGTTGATCTGTTCGTTGAGAAGTTCTGCTACTTTTTGATCCATGGATCATCGTCCTTCCATAATTTTTTTATGACACGCAAAAAAGACAGGAGCATGCTCCTGCCTTTTGAGTGGTTCAATTAGCCGAAATATCTTTCGAGCAGGCCCTTGAATGCTTTGCCGTGACGTGCTTCGTCGCGAGCCATTTCATGAACGGTGTCATGAACAGCATCCAGGTTCAGAGCCTTAGCACGCTTAGCGAGATCGGTCTTACCAGCGGTAGCACCGTTTTCAGCTTCAACGCGCATTTCCAGGTTCTTCTTGGTGGAGTCAGTAACAACATCGCCAAGGAGTTCAGCAAACTTAGCAGCATGTTCAGCTTCTTCCCAAGCAGCCTTTTCCCAATAGAGGCCGATTTCAGGATAGCCTTCACGATGAGCAACACGTGCCATAGCGAGGTACATACCTACTTCAGTGCATTCGCCAGTGAAGTTTGCTTCGAGGTCAGCACGGATATCTGCAGGAACGTCAGAAGCAACGCCTACAACGTGTTCTGCTGCCCAAGTCATATCACCGGACTGCTGTACAAACTTTTCTGCTGGAGCACCGCACTGTGGGCATTTTTCTGGTGCTGCTTCGCCTTCATAAACATAACCGCATACGCTGCAAACCCATTTTGCCATAATTATCAATCTCCTATTCTCTAAGTAAATATTTTTAACTAACAATCAAACATCTACAGTATTATTATAACTATTTCTTTGTTTCGACTCAAGAGCTTTACTCTTGATGATGTTATTATAAGATACATGACCTGTCAAGTCAAGTTAAATTTATAATAAATTTGGTTTTAATTTTCGTTTTCCCATGCCTTTAATACTGCTGGCACATCTGCCAAATGTCGAACCTCAATATCCGGCTGCCACGGGCTGTCATTGATTACCTGCTGAGCATTGTACCAAATCGTGCGCAGACCAGCCTGCAAACCACCGCAAATATCTGCACCAAGGCCGTCCCCCAGAATCACCGCATGATCCCTGTCGAATCCCTCAATCTGTGCAAAACAAGCATCAAAAAACGCCTGACTTGGTTTGACCGCACCAAGGTCACTGGAAACAAACAAATGTTCAAAATAAGAGGCAATACCAGCACGTTCAATGCGTCCATATTGCACACTTGCCATACCATTGGTCACCAGGTGCAAATGATACTGCTGCTGCAATGTGCTGAGCAAATCCTGCGCCCCAGGCATAAAATGGCAAGTGTCCATGAGCATCGACTCATAAGTCTCCGACAACGCCTTCGCATCAACCTGACAGTGAAGCGCCTCGACTAACAATGCAAAACGGCGCACGCCCACATCATCTACTGATACTTCCCCTTTTTCCAACAACTGCCATTGAGCCACATTGATACGTTGGTACATGGCCAGCGTCTCTCTTGACGGCGCGATACCATGTGCTGCCAGAGCTTGTGCAAGCACCTCATCCTCAGCAGCATAAAAATCCAAAATGGTATTGTCCAGATCGATAAAAACATGATCGATCATCATAAACAAATCACTTCCTTTGCCATATAATCAATGATAAAAAAAGCGCAGGCGGCTGCTATAAAAAGCCGTCCACGCTTCAACTGCTTCCATTATTACAAAATTGGCACCTTATTGTTTTTGGCGCCATCATCCCGCGGGAACAAATGAATGACATCGTTGCGATCAAGATTGACCAAAATCGACAGTGTGATTGGAATCCCAAACAAACCAATCACCCCAAACAATTTCAAACCAATAAACATCCCTACCAATGTCACCAGCGGATGCAAACCAATTTGCTTGCCCACGATACGCGGCTCAATAATATTACGTACCACCACAATAAAAATATACAGTGCCAGCATCCCAATGGCCAACCCATTGTTGCCAAGAATAGCAGCAATAATCGCCCAAGGAATCAAAATTCCTCCTGTACCAAGAATCGGCAAAATATCAAACACCGCAACCAAAAGCCCAATAAGAATTGAGTTTGGAATTTTCATAATCGTAAAGCCCACTGCAAGCTCAATAAAAGTAATCGAAAAAATCAGCGAATACGATTTAATATACTTCACAAGAATATGCTTTGCATAAACAACCGTTGTCTGTACCGCATCGCGACGAGAAGACGGAATCAGCTTAAACCCCTGCTGCACCAGAAAATCAAAATCAGCAATCATGAAAAAAGTTGAAATGACCGTAATCAACACACCGATAAACAATGCTGGCAAAGCAGTGATTGTATTGGTGAGAAAACCAACGGCTTTCATGGAATACTCCGTAACATAGACACGCATATTTTGCATTGCCTCGTTAAAAATTGCATTAATTTCATGCGATAAACTTGGATCCACCGATTTCGCCAGTTCCTGAATATGATCATAAATCATCCATAATGCAGGAGCAATCTTCATTTCAAACAGCGCCGGGATGCGCGCAATCAAATCCCCCACCTTTTGCGTTAATGTCCATCCAAAATTGATTAACAGATACGCGCATACAATATAAAAAGCCGCACACAGCACAATGGCAAAAGGCTTTCTCAAACGCGGTTCATACTTGCCCACCAGACGAATCAACGGATTGAGCAATAACGTCACCACCAGCGCCACCAAAAAAGGCATCAATACAGGCAATAGATATTTGCAACCAACAAACAAAAGCCCAACAATGATGCAGTAAAAAATAACGTTGACAATGAAACGCTCTTTCTTATGATATCCCTCCACTGGGATTCAGTCCTTTCTTTCCTATATAATTGTATGCATCGCCCATGCACACCTCAATATACCTTATCATAGCATATCCCCCTGCCAATTTCTATTGATAGCAGAGGAAATCTCTAATTAAAGAGGATAATTCTATCTTCAAACAATATAATATTCTTCATGCACACTTTCATAAATAACAAAAATGTTGCTACTAAATAGTGATAACCATTTAGCAGCAACACTTTTACAAGCACGCCGGGTACACCTTTATTATTTTCGTGCAAGGTTAATTAAATCTCTTCAGAAAAGATTTGATATGCTGGTGCACCTTCGCATTGCTCTGGGAATCTAACCCCTCCTAAAATCGCAACAGTCGGAGCTACATCTACCGAGCGAATATATCTATCTGTAATATAATTTTCCTTTATCCCTTTACCAGCTGCAATAAAGATCGGTGAAACGGAAGTGTTCGCATATCCTTCAGATGCTGGCAAAGTATCTCCATGAACTCGGCCTTTATGTTCTACATTCCAATAAATAATATCTCCGCACTTATCACCACCAAGTCCAACTAAAACTGCATCTTTATTACGTAACGCTAAAGAAATAATGCGTTCTCCATTCTCATCACGATAGCTGTACAAATCATCTATTATTTTATCTTCCAAAGCGTATTTATCTTTTGGATCTACAATTCCCCATTTTTCTCTACCTTTTAAATTAATATAAATATAATTACCTCGTTGAGCAACTGCTGTCGTCTTACTCCAATCTGTCTCTTTTAACATTTTGCCATTTTCATCATATTTCATAATATGATATCCTAATTCATTCATAACTTTTCCATTGACTCCAAAAGGATCACCCATTTCGCTACATTCCTCATCTTCATTTGTAATGAGACCGTGGTCACTTACTAACAAAATAGTCCATCCTTGATCCAAATATTTTATAAAGCTTCCAATGTATCTATCTGTTTGCTCATACACCAACTCCATGATTTGCTGAAAATCCTGTTCATCTTGTTGAGGAGCACGTTTTCTATTTTTCGCCCAAACCCAAATCATATGACCAAAAGCATCAATGTTATGATGATGGCTGAATACAATATTGTAATTATACTTTTCAATTAAATAATTTAAACTTTTTGCTGCCCAAGCACTGTAGTCTTCCCATGAAGCTAAAGGTCCTTTTTTTGCTAAAATCGGATTCCTCATACCAGCAGAAATGCCTCCTGGAATATATCCGCATTTGTCGATAATTTCTTGATAAAGATGTCGTGGGTGAAACATTTCATCCTTAGTAACATCCTTTGCATCAGAAACCATGATTGTTGCTGCTTTTCCATCTGGAGAAATACTAACAACATAATACGAACGTACTATCTTCATTTCTTTATCTTCCAGCATATATGAATCATATACACAAACAGCATCTTTATTAACCGAGGCAACCGCCATAGGCATCTCATCTTTTTTTGATTTATAAATTTCTAACGTATCATAAATGCCATTTTTATTGGTTATCAACAAGCCATATCTTCTTACTAAACCACCATGAAATAAAAAGCCAATTTCTCTTGCCCCTTGTGGTAACTCCTTTATCCAACCTGTAGGTTCTTTGATCGGAGAATTAACAACATCCGCTCCAACAGTTTCAAGAACACCTTCTCCATCTTCTCGACACATTTCAATATTGATCATAGATTTCCCACTAATGGCTTTTTCTGCAAAATCAAATTCATCTTCTGCATCTTCCTCATCAGCTTCTTCCAGGTCGTTGATGATGCAGCCTGCACCTGTAGATGTTGACTCAACTTTAGGCAAAAAAACCAATTTTTCATTATCCACAGATGCATATACGATCTTATCCGAATCCACAATAGCAATACCATCATTGATTCTTCCTGGATTTGCTCCATCTACAACATGTAAATTTGGATTATCTAAAGTTGGAGGCCAAGATGATCCCGGCCAATGCCAAACCAACGTCTTCTTCCCTGCTTCAGCAAATACATTCCACAATTGTTCAGCTCGACATTCTCTAGAATCCAAAGCATATACCACTTCATCTATTCGATCCGGACTAGGATTCCAGAAACAAGTAATGCCATGAGTCCCTGGATTAGCTCCTGTAGCCAACGTTGTCCACATTGGAGGAGTAATGGTTGGTACACCACCAGACAAAACAAGATCTTTTCTACAAGCTCCTTTCTCGATTAATTTTTTCACATTCGGCATTTTTCCCTCTGATACGAATTTCTTTGTTAATCTAGGGTCCATCCCATCAATACCTAAAACTAAAACATGTTCACTCAATGCTCTTCTTTCCATCGTCATTTCATCCTTTCAAAATATAGATTTACAATAAAATTACCCCTAAAGGATATCCAACACATAATATAATTACTAAGCTTAGCGCTACCCATAGACATGCATACTCATAACATTTCTTTCGCTCTATCCACTCTGTATTGCCAAACATCATAGCAGACGCAGCACTACCACCTGGTGTAGCCATTGCCGTATCAAGTCCAAGCATAAGCAAAAAGATGTATAATACTGGACTAACACCTAGTTCTACACATAAGCCGGATAAAATAGGCAAGAAAACAAACATTAAAATCAAATTATGTGCAAATTGTGATATAATAGACAATAAACCTATAGAAATAATCACAAAAAGTAATGGACCCATTTGTTGAAATAGTGGCAGTGCAAAATTAACAAAAGCTTTTACAATTCCAGTTTCATCTGATTCCATTGCTGCACAAAGAGGCATAGTAGCAACAACTAAAATCAGCATTTCCCAAGCGATACCATTTTGAGCAAATTGGTTAAAATTTAATTTACTTTTTCCTTCTTTATCTACCTTAAAAAACAATCCTACAAAACATACTGCACAAGCACCTAAAACACCAAACTTATTTAACATAACTGTGAGGCTCCAATTATCTGGTAAAAAAGTTGGTAATACTATTATCAGTACAAAAACTGACAAGTAAATCGCACCGATCAATGCCCCACTTCCTAGTTTTTTGTTTTCAACAGTTATTTCACTTATTTTCGAAATATCTATTTTAGAGGCATCTATTTTTAACACATATTTACCAATCAAGGTATACAATAAACAAATTAAAACCAGAACACTTAAACCAAGAATAACCCAACCTAAAGCATTAACATCGATAGTTTTTATACTTTGTTGAGCTAATCCAATAGCTATAATTGAAAAAGGACAAAATGGAAATAATGTTAACGAGATTTCAGCAAAACAGGTTATCCCTACTAAAATATACGCAGTCCATTTATCTTTAACCGTATAACCAACTTGTTTACAAATGCTAAAAATTATATACCAAAATATTATAATCACCATAAATTGATTGGTTATTGATGATATCAAACCAGATGCAAGAAAAAAAGTAAATGACAGCATCCAAGGACGGCCTTGATTTATTTTGAGACGAATAATCCAATTTGCAAAAAAATCAATAAAACCACTTTTTGCAATAATCTCAAAAAAGATAAAGCTTATCATAATCTGCAACGGAACATTGTTACTAAATCCCTCTGCAAATACAGCTTCTATATTTCCATAGTCAGATAGCCCCAATAAAATCATTGCAAAAAAACTCGGCCAAACAAATCCAACTGCAACCCATCCATAAACCGCACCAAAAAAGATTCCTAACACTTCCATTCCATACGGTGTAATACCTCCCACTGGCGGTATAAATCTGGTACAAATCATAATCAAAATACAAATAATACTATTAAAATAATACATTCTTTGTTTTTTACTAAGATATACCATTACCCTCACCTCTTTATACTTTTTAATATTTCTGTATTCATTTTATTTGGACGTCCTAGATTATTGTTATTTGTATATCTCAACTTTATATTTTTATTCTATCAATCATTTATTTCTTTTTCATAAACAAAATTTTTTCTTATTGATTTGAACTTAACTCTTTTTTATTTTTACATATTTTCTTACTACCTTTCTCTATAAATAAACCTCTCTTTAATTTTAATGGATATCTAATACTTCGCTTATATCGTTATCAAAAAACATCTATTAATTATATAATAAAACGCTTAAATGGGGGATTTTGTATGCCAACTACTGAACGGTTAAAATATTTTTTGGAATTAAGTAATCATAAAACAATGATCGAAGCTGCAAATGCACTACACATTTCTCCTGCAGGATTAAGCATTTCAATAAAGAACTTAGAAAAAGAACTTGACTTACAGCTACTTTATAGAAAAAGAAACGAAATCATTTTCACAGATAACGGGAAAAAACTACTGGTTATTTTAGGCGATTTTTTTTCCTCCATCGCTGCATTACAAACACATTCAAAATACTTTTCAAAAGAAATATCCGGAGAACTTAATATTTATGCTACGGAAGGAACCATATATAATGCATTACCAGTTATTTTACCTCACATTTATAATTTATTTCCAAATCTTAAGATCAATCTTAAACACGAAAGTTATAATCGTCTTATTTCTAAAGTAAATCAATCCGAAATACCTTTCGCATTTCTTTTTCAAATCAAAGATGCTCAAAATGCAAATTTATATCCTACTCCTAAAAATCTCTGTTTTAAAAAATTATTTGATTGCCAACTTCTATATCATATTCCTAATAGATTTCAAGAATTTCGTATGTATTCATCACTCACATCCCAAGATCTAAATAACTACACTCTTATCTATAATCTTCCAAAAGATGAGAATGCACTTTGGTTCTCACACAACTACGTGACCTCTAAGCAAAATAGAATATTCGAAGAAAATTTAGCATTGTTCACCTCTTACATGGAAAATGAAGTCGGCATTGGCCAAACAATTTATTCTAATTACAATAAGCACCTCCCATACAGCTTCAAGAATTGCTATACGCTACCTTCTGGAGATAATGAAAAAATTTCATTTTGTTATATAATCAATCCTAAATATCAATTATCTGATGTAGATAAGCAATTTTTAGACTTTGTAACGAATTTTACTTCTCTATTAAAAAAGACTTAAATCTCTTTTCGTTCTTTACAACACAAAAACCTCTATATCAACGCGAAACATATTAGTCAAACGTTGATATAGAGGTTTTTAAATTTTTCCTACTAGCAGAAATTTCTATAGTACTGACAAACTTCTTACCACTTTACCGCCAATTATCTTTCGCTACTCGGAAGAACTTTGCCATCAGCGGGATGTAGCTGGCCAAAAAGATGCGACGGGCCCATTTGCGTGCTTTTGGCAGGGTGCGCAGGGGCAGTCGGAGGGCGGTGAGGATGCCTAGCGAAAAAAGGCAAATTTTAATGAGCGCGATGTCTTTCCAATCGCTTTGGCGAACGTAGGCGTTGCCAATTTCGAAGAGTTTCAGCATGTTCTTTACTCCTTTCTGTTTGCGTTCTATACTGATATCATACTTTTATTGTACAAGGTTGGTGGCATTTATACAAATACCCTCTTGCCTTGTTGAGGAGGCTGCTTATGAAGACACACCATCAGGAACTGATCGTTGCACTGCGCCATCAGCTGCACGCGCATCCGGAATTGTCGCTTGAGGAACATTGGACGAAACAGACGCTGATGACGTTTTTGCGCACACATACCAATTTAGAGGTGGTGGATCGCGGCGCCTGGTTTTATGCATTCTATCGCTGTCCACAGTCGGAAACAACAGCGATCGCTTTTCGCGCAGACTTTGATGCCATTGCGATAACAGACGCACGCAGCGATCTTTCTTATCATTCACAATGCCCAGGTGTCAGCCATGGCTGCGGCCATGATGGCCACAGTGCAGCACTTTGCGGGTTGGCGCTGGCTTTGGAGGCGCAAGGCGCACGTCATGATGTGTATCTGATTTTCCAGCACGCCGAAGAAATTGGCGCAGGCGGCGAAGCTTGCGCTGCACTGCTGACGGAAAAGAACATTCAGCGTGTGTACGCAATGCACAATCTCAGCGGCTATCCAGAAGGCGCCCTTATTTGCCGTGACGGGCTGACGCAATGTGCGTCACGTGGGTTGTCGATCACCTTTCATGGCACTGCCTGCCACGCCAGTCAACCAGAGGATGGCAACAATCCTGCTTTTGCAGTGGCTGAGATGATTCAAGCCAGCCGCACGCTGCTGAAAAGTCATACATTTGAAGGATTGGTGCTGTGCACGGTCATTCATGCTGAAGTTGGTCAGGAAAATTTCGGCATTGCTGCTGGTGAGGGGCAACTGGCGCTGACGCTGCGCGCTGACCGCGAGGATGAGCTCGTGCAGTTGGAAGCGTTGCTGCGCGCTGAAGCAGAACGCCTGGCCCTGCGCGATGGCCTCACGTGGGATGCAACCATCCACGACCCGTTCCCAGAAACACGCAATGACGAAGCTGCACTGGCAACGGTGCGCAATGCGGCTGAAGCACTTGGGCTGAAGGTGCTGACACTGCCTGCACCTTGGCGGGCCTCAGAAGATTTTGGCTGGTACACCAAGCGCTGCCCTGGCGCTATGTTCTACATTGGCAACGGTACGGACCATCCAGCTTTGCATACCGAACGCTATGACTTCAACGACCATATTCTTGCAACGACAGTGGCGCTTTTTCTCAAGATTGAACAACAGACGCCCTAAATGGTTGCATTCTCCTATTCAATGGCGTACAATTTGATGTATATAAACATATAAAAGGAGACCTCATCATGTCCGAAGCCGAAGATACCCTCAAACTCGAAAACCAGTTGAGTTTTTCTCTCTATGCCTGCTCAAAAGAATTGATCCGTGCTTATAAGCCACTGCTCGAATCCTTAAATCTGACTTACACCCAATATCTGGCAATGACGGTGCTTTGGGAATTCGGCCAGACCAACAGCAAGGTCATGGGACGATTGCTCTATCTTGACAGCGGCACACTGACGCCTGTGCTGAAAGCGCTGGAACAAAAAGGCTATTTGCGCCGCACACGTGGTCAGCTTGACGGCCGCCATCTCATTGTCACAATAACTGACGAAGGTTACCGTCTCAAAGAAAAAGCTGCGCACATTCCCACCGATGCTGCTGCGCTGATGGGCCTTTCAGAAACAGAAAGTGCTCAGCTGTCAGCGTTGCTGCAAAAACTGCTGCATAATCTCGCTGAATGACAAAATGCCGACCTACGCACCATAAAGTGTGCAGGTCGGCATTTTTTATGCTTCTGACAGCAAGTCATCGTAGATGGCATAATCCAAGTCTTTGAACACGTTGAATACCACATTTTTCACATTGGTCGCTGACGCCAATGTTTCGCGCACTGTGGCAATAGCAATTTCTGCCGCGCGGTCGTTTGGAAAATGAAATTCGCCTGTGGAAATGCAGCAGAAGGCAACGCTCTCCAAGCCTTGAGCATCTGCCAACGCAAGACAACTGCGATAACAGCTGGCAAGCTGCGCTTCATCTGCTGCTGTCAAACTGCCATGCACAATCGGGCCAACGGTGTGCAGAATGTAACGCGACGGGAGATTATAGGCGAGGGTTATCTTGGCCTGACCGGTTGGCTCAAGATGCCCCTGTGCTTTCATGATACGGTCGCATTCAAGACGCAGCTGCATGCCGGCAAAGGTGTGGATGGCGTTGTCAATGCAGCCGTGGTTTGGCATGTAGCAGCCTGTCATGCCGCTGTTGGCAGCGTTGACAATGGCATCGACAGCAAGGGTGGTGATATCGCCCTGCCACAGATAGAGACCAGGCGTGATTGGCTCAAGACACTCGAGGCGGGTGATGCCTTTGGCGGCAATCTCGCGGCGCAGGTATTCATCCTGCACTTGCAGCACGTCATCAGGCAGCGGCGCCGCCGGACGTACGTTCATGAGCGCACGCAGCAGGCGTCGCTGCTCATCAGACTGGACGGGAATATGAACGGCATCAGGTGCGCCATCTTCAGCGAGCAAAGCTTCGATGAGAAAGCGACGGCATTCGGTTTGAGTCATGAGAAGTCCTCCTTCATCGTTGATGTTGGTTTCATTATACACGCCAGCTGCACGAATCACCAGGATAGCATCTTTTTATTTGCATTGACGGGATTTAATGTTAAAATATATACTTGACCAAAGAACTATTTAATGGAGGCATAGCCTCTATTTTTATGAGAAGGGAGACCTCTATGGCAAAAATTGTCCAATCTTTTGGCCGAGCCGTGCAGGATACTTGCGACCGCGATCCCATCAAGGCGCGCCGCTTGCTGCGCCTCGGCTATCATGCAAAAAATGTTCAGTTTAAGCTCGCCCCGGGTAAGATGCATTCAGCCGCCCGGCTGGCAGCCATTGGTACCACCTCTGCCATGGTGGCACCGCTGGACCACCCCGATCAATCGGTGATGGTGAGCCTCTTCACCCCTTGCGAAATGATCCAGATTGCGGGGCTTCATCCTTACAGCTGCGAAGGACTGGGCGGCTACATCTCCGGCGCCTGCGCCGAAAAAGCTTTTATTGATTATGCCGAAAGCGAAGGTTTACCAGAAACATTCTGCTCCTACCACAAGGTGTTCATTGGCGCTGCAGAACGTGGCCTGATGCCAAAGCCACGCTTCGTCATCAGCACCACCCTTGCCTGTGACGCAAACACACTCACTTTCCGCCGTTTGGCCGAACATTTCAATGTACCACATCTGGTGCTCGACATTCCTTACGAACAAACAGAAGACGCTGTGAAGGATGTGGCCGACCAGCTGCGTAACATGCGTCATTTCATCGAAGAACACACCGGCACACCGATCAATGAAGACGATCTGCGCGCAGCCGTCGCACGCAGCCAGCAAAGCATGGATAATTTCCAGCGCTTCATGGATTTAAGCGCCGATAAACAAATTCTCGATACCCTTACCGGCGAAATGTACACCGGCTTCATGTTCCACAATCTCCTGGGCACCGAAGAAACCCTGCGCTACAGCGAAGAATGCCTGCGTGTCGCCGAACAGGCGCCACCAGCCAGCGGTATCCGCCTGCTTTGGATGCACACCAACCCATTCTGGGTAGAGCCGCTCCGCGCACTCACCGATTACAACCCTAAAGTGCAGGTGGTAGGCTGCGACATGAGCTTTGAAGGTCTCGTTCACGCTGATCCAAATGATCCTTACGATGCCATGGCGCGCCGCCTGGTGTACAGCGCCTTCAACGGCCCTGTGTCCTACCGCATCAACCGCGGCATCGAAATGGCACATCGTCTCCATGCAGATGGCGTGGTCTGGTTCTGCCATTGGGGCTGCAAACACACGCTGGGTGGTGCGCAGCTGGCTAAAAAGCATTTTGAAGAGGCCGGTCTGCCATGCCTGATCCTCGATGGTGACGGCTGCGACCACAGCCATGGTGGGGAAGGTCAGATTGCTACACGCATCGAAGCCTTCGTAGAAATGCTCGAGGCTGAAAAGGAGGCTCAAGCATGAACACTACGTTTTATATTTGCAAATACACGCCCGTTGAACTTTTAGAGGCCTTTGGCGGCCAGTGTGCCATTTTAAACCACATGCCCGACAACTTTGACCTTGCCGACCAGGTTGCCCATCCAAACATCTGCGGCTTCGGCAAATCCTTGCTCGAAGCCTGCATGAAGGGCCATGTCAAAGAATTGGTGCTGGTCAACTGCTGCGACACCATTCGCAGTGCCTACGATGTGCTGCTCGAATATGGCAATTTGGATTTTCTTTTCATGCTTGATATCATGCATTCAGGTGCCACTTGCTCCCGCGAACATGCGCTGAGCGAGCTGAAGCGTCTTGCTGAAGCCTACGGTGCCTACAAAGGCACCCAGTTCAATGCCAAATGCTTCCGTGAAGCGTTTCTGGAGCGCAAGCGTCCTACTGCACCTTATCTGAGCGTGCTCGGCGCCCGTGTTGGCGACGAACTGTTTCAAATGATGGAAAAAACCATGCCGCTGCCTGTACGCAACGACACCTGTGTCAACAACCGCTCTGTGGCAGCACCAGAAGACGATGTCAGCGATTTTGACACACTGATGAGCGATTACGCTGGCGCCCTTCTGGAGCAGATTCCTTGCATGCGCATGATCGACACCACCGGCCGCAAACAACTGTACAACGACCCACATCTGCGCGGTGTCATCTACCACACGGTTAAATTCTGCGATTACTATGGCTTTGAATACTCCGAACTGCGCCGCAAACTGGACCTGCCGCTGCTCAAATTGGAAAGTGACTACACCATCCAATCCAGCGGTCAGCTTTTAACCCGTCTCGAAGCGTTTGCCGAAAGCATCGCACCTGAACAGACTTTACGAAAGGGGACCCATAAAACTATGAACGGAAAAGGACTTTACGCCGGCATTGACAGCGGTTCTACCTCGACCGACGTTGTCATCATCGACAAAGACCGCAACATCATCGCTCAAGCCATCCTGCCAACAGGCGCTGGTGCTGCAGCAGGCGCCGACCGCGCCCTTGATGAAGCCCTGAAACAGGCCGGATTGACCCGCAATGACATCACTGCCACCGTCACCACCGGCTATGGCCGTACCGCCATCAAGCTTGGCGACCAATCCATTACCGAAATCACTTGTCACGCCAAAGGTGCTTACTTCCTCGACCCAAGCGTGCGCACCATCATCGACATCGGCGGTCAGGACAGCAAGGTCATCCGCCTCGACGAAAATGGCAATGTTACCAACTTTGTCATGAACGACAAATGTGCTGCTGGTACCGGTCGTTTTCTTGAACTCATGGCGCGCACACTGGAACTCTCTCTCGACGAAATGAGCCGCCTGGGCCTGGAATGGAAGGACGATGTCACCATTTCCAGCATGTGCACCGTTTTTGCCGAAAGTGAAGTTGTCAGCCTGATCGCCGAAAACCGCACACCAGCCGACATCATCCATGGTCTTAACCGTTCTGTCGCCACCAAGACCTGTGCCCTCTGCCGACGCGTTGGCGGTGAAGAAAACTACATGATGACCGGCGGCGTCTCCAAAAACAAAGGCGTCGTCACTGAGATCGAAAAAATCCTCGGTGTCAAACTTCACATCTCTGACAAAGCTCAGCTCAACGGTGCACTTGGCGCTGCACTCTTTGCCCTGGAATTATAAAACCATAAACCTGCCGCATATGGCAGGTTTTTTTATTGCAAAAATCTCTAAATGCAAAAATAAAAATGGTCAGATTACGACATTTAATTGCGCTGGCGGCGTCCGTCCGGTATTATATAAATAACAAACACAGCGCCGCGCCATTTGCGGCATGTAAAACAATTCCACGGGAGGGATTTCCCATGAAATTTAAACCTTTTCTCAGCGGTCTCTTGGCCACGCTGCTCATCGCAAGCACCGTTCCGGCGCAAGCTTTTGCTGAAACACCGAATGAAAGCCCAGTAGCTGCTTACATAGATGAAAGTGCCATCAATCCAGATTATCTGGAATGGCTGGAAAATGGTCAGCAGGGCCTTGCACCAACCATGCAGGATTTCTCCTATCTCTCAGAAAGCTATGCCAATTTGCTTGGCACCATGCCAGCTACCACCAGCCGCGGCGCACTGCCTGCCAGCTACGATCTGCGCGATGTTGGCAAAGTTGATCCTGTCAGCGACCAAGGCGACCTCGGGGTCTGTTGGGCGATTGCTGCCGATTCAGCAGCTGCTGGCAGCATCCGCGATCAATTTCCACAACTGTCGCTCTCAGCAATGCACACAGCTTGGTTTTGCTATCATGGCAACGAAGAAGAAGAGTTTGCCCCTCTGGCGCAGCCCTATCTTGCCGGCGGCAACGATGCCCGCGCCGTTGGCACTCTGGCTGCTTGGAAAGGCCCTGTGACCAGCGATAAGGCACCGCTTTCTGTCGATCAGCCAACAGCACTCAGCGAAAGCCTGCGTTATCAGGCAGACTTTCATCTGCAAGACGCTTACTACATGCCAACAGGCATTTACGGCGGCGGCAAAAACGTTTCCACCGACATCATCAAACAACTGTTAATGAGCGTTGGTCCCGTCACCACCAACTATTATTCCCATGGGCTCAATAGCTATAACCCAGATACTTATGCCGTCTACAACAGCACCAGCCGTGCTTCCGACCACGCTGTGCTCATTGTCGGCTGGGACGACAACTATTCAAAGGATAACTTCGTTGCTGGCAATCAGCCGCAAAATGACGGAGCCTGGCTGGTGCGCAACAGCTGGGGCAGCGATTGGGGCGATGATGGCTATTTCTGGCTGTCGTATGAAGACAAAACCATTGTCAGCGGCAACGCCTACTTGCTCGAGGAAGCCGACAACTACGCCAACAACTATCAATACGATACCACAGGCTGGTCGTTCTCCCTGGCAACCGATCCTTCCAATCCGACCACCGGCACAGCCGCCAACATCTTTACAGCAGAAGGCAACGAGCAATTGGAAGCGGTCTCCTTTTATACAACAGACGCCGGCACCAGCTACCATATTTCCATCTATACCGGTGTCGACGACGGTCAGCCAACCTCCGGCACCTGTGCACTCGCCGAGCAGAGCGGACGCGAAACCTATGCAGGTTATCACACCATTGAACTGGATCAGCCTGTAGCTTTGGAAAAAGGACAGCGCTTCAGCATTGTCGTCACGTTTGAAAATCCGAGCTACCGCATGCCTGTGCCAATAGAATGGTGCCAAATGCCATCACCTAACTATGTGCCTGTTTATTTGGGCAACGGCGGCGAAAGCTACGTATATGCCAACGGTGCTTGGTACGACGTTGCTGGCAGCACCAGCAACAATTGCTACATCACCAATGTCTGCATCAAAGGCTTCACCAATCCATTGCCGGCAAGCGGTGAAGCTGTGCCGACTGTGCGCTTTTCTGAAATGGAAGGGCCTGTTGCCGACGGCACTGCACTCTCGCTAAGTGTCGAAGGTGACGCCGATATCTATTGGAGCGATGGCGGCAGCTATCAGCGTTACACAGGACCTATCACCCTGGATGAGCTGAATGCCGATGGTGATCAGGTAACCATCCGCGCCTATGCCGAAGTCAACGGTAAGCGCGGCAATACCACCAGCAAAACCTTCACCCGTGCCCAGGCGCAGCTCACCGATCTTGCCCTCAAATATGGCGACACAACCCAGCACTTTGACATCACGCAAGACAATCACACCATCGTCTTGCCGCTTGAAGCCGATAGCGTACAAATCATGGGCCAAAGCGGCGACAGCATCACCATCGATGGCCAGCGTGTCAACTCTGCCGATTGGAGCACGCCAATTTCTCTTGATATTGGACAAACCATCGATGTGACCATTGACGTGAGCGGCAGCGGCAAAAGCAGCACAACCACAACGCTCCATGTCACACGCAGCCCTGGCAGCACGCCAAGCCAGGGCGATGGACCGCTTTACCCAGTGCAGATCGACGGCAAGCCCGACCATGGCAGCCTGCTCATGTCACCAACCCATGCCGCCAAAGGCACCACTGTCACCTTGACAGTAAAGCCGGATGACGGCTACACCCTTGATGATCTGACCGTTACCACCGAGCAAAACAGAAAACTTGAACTGCGTGCGCAAGGCAACAGCCGCTATACCTTCACCATGCCAGACGGCGCAGTAACCGTCGCTGTGAAGTTTGCTAAAACCGATGCTGAGACACTGCCATTTGACGATGTATTCTCCAGTGATTGGTTCCATGAACCGGTCCACTACGTCTACAGCCACCAGCTCATGGTGGGTACCAGCGACACCCTCTTTGCACCGCAGAGCAGCGTCACCCGCGCCATGATCTGGGCCGTACTCTCACGCCAGGCAGGCGCAGAAACTGACAGCTCAGGAAGCGACTGGTACAGTGGCGTGCAGCAATGGGCCGTCGCCAACACCATCAGCGATGGCACACGACCAAACGACAGCGTCAGCCGTGAGGAACTCATCACCATGCTATATCGCTACAAAGGTGCACCAGCGGCAACTGCCGACCTCTCCGCCTACAGCGACGCCGACACCATCTCGGCATGGGCCAGCGACGCCATGCGCTGGGGCATCGAGACCGGACTCATTGCTGGCCTCTCTGACACCATTCTCTCCCCACGCAGCGGTGCCACCCGCGCCCAGCTCGCCACCATCCTCATGCGTTTCGACACCATGGCATAAAATAAGAGCGCTCCTTCCATTTGGAAAGAGCGCTCTTTTACGTAATACACTTTGAACTCAAATACCAATAAATCGTCCAATTACTGTCACAATCATTAATGCAACTAACACGACACACTCCATAATTCCAACAGTAATCAAAATTTCTTTAGGTTTTAACCATTGATTATTACCATGAAGCATTGCTCCTACCATTGATCCTGATGGCATCAAACATCCTTGCACTGTAGCTTGGGAAATCATAATTGCTAGTACCATGATACTTCCGCCGGCATCAAGAACAAACTCTGCCGCAATTGGAAAAAGAATCATCAAAGTTGCAAAATCATTAATTAAATTAGTCATGATAAGCCCTAATGCTACAAATATTATTGTAACAACAAAAGCATTTTTCCCTTCTATCATAGGATTCAGAAAAGAAACGATAGTTGGAACAATTCCCATTTCGTCTGCTGTCATGTAATTAGAAATGCACAGTGCTGCACTACATAAAAGGAAAAGCGGCCACGGAAGATTTGCAAGACCTTCCGCAATATTCAATACAGGTTTTCCTTTTACATGAATAAGCATTAAAACAACTGCACCTATCATGAATATTCCAGTTCCTGTTAGATTATTATTACACATTATCCGCAAGTTATTATCGGCTGGCAAAAAATTCGGAAAAATCAAGAATAAAATGATTATTATTAGAAGTGCTAAAGATACCTTGCTTTCTACATTAAGTTGCATTTTATAAGATTCTTTTTTGGGAATGGTAATTTGTTTTACTTGTTTTCCAAAGCATAAACGCAATACCAACAATATTAATGGAAGTGTTATAATAGCCAGAAGTACTGTTAAAATTAAATAATCAGCAGTATTAAATATAAAATCATTATTAAATTGTGTTGCTAAGCTACGTGTTGTAGTTGGAATGGAAGAATATGGCACTAGAGATTGCCCCATGCATGCTGCAACGGCAATACCACATAATACAATATTAGAATATGTATCAAAAGGCTTAACATTTATTTCCTTAGTTAATTCATAAAATACAGACCATAATAAAATTGTTGCAAGAATAAAATTTACAACTAATGCAGCAACAATAAGTGCAGCCACATAAAACGCCAACACAAGTCGCCACGGATTCTTTTGTGCCCACTTCATTCCAACAATCCATTTGGATATTTCAGTAAGCAATCCACTTTTTTCAATAGCATAACAAAACACTAAAGATGTAACTAATAAAGATACATTTGAACTTGCATAGGTAGCTGCAAAATTATCTGTCATCTGAGCATATCCAAATATTGTGATAAGGATAACACCTAATATGCTTGACCAAATTACTTCTCCGAATATCCATGCGAAAATACATCCTATAAATATCCCTAACACTCGCATACCATCTGGAGTGATTTGACCAACTGGAGGTAAGAATCCCATTCCAAACATTATTACAAATGTAATTATAAGAATGATATAAAACCTTCTATCTTGACGAGATAAAGTATGCATAATAATCTCCTCGCTATCTTAACACTCTGTACTCAATGTCTGAGTCTGACATTAAGTACAGAGAAATCAACTTGATCTTCTTTAAAATTCTTCTTCAAGAATCTGGTAAACCGGAGCTCCTTCACATTGAGCAGGCATTCGAACACCACCAAGATAAGCAACAGTGGCTGCAAAGTCAACTTGACGAATAATGCGTTCTGTAGTACATCTTGATTTTAATCCCTTTCCTGCTCCAACAAAAATAGGAGATACGGATGTTTCTTCTACACCATATGTCGTTGAAAGACTATCAGCATGATCAAAATTATATCCTTCAGCAAGAAAATAAATAATATCTCCTGAGTCAGGGCCGCCAAGTCCAAGCAATACAGCATCTTTATTGCGTAATGCAAGTGCGATTATTCTCTTTCCTGTTTTTTTATCACGATAATTATATAATCTCGTAATAATTTCTTCTTCTACTTCATATTTATCCTCAGGATTAATAATACCATGCTCATCTCTCCCTTTTAGATTCAAATAAATATGGCTTTCTCGTTGAGCAACGGCAATTGTATGTTCCCAATCAAATTCAGGTAATTTATTACCATTTTTATCACGTTTTAAACGACTCAATCCTAATTCTTCCATTACACCGGTATTAATACCTTGTAAATCTCCCATTAAAACAAAATCATGCTTAGAGCATACCAATCCATGATCAGAAAATACAAAAACTGTCCAGCCCTCATCTAATCGATGCAAAAATTGCCCCAAATAATTATCGCATTGAATATAAACATCCTCAAAAAATTTAACAAAATCAGAAGCCGGAAGTTTATTATATCCTTTATCACTCATATATCGAATGAAACTATGGCCTTCTTGATCTACTGCATGATAGTGAGAAAAAATAACTTCAAAATCATCTTCATCAATTAATCCATTTAGCGCCTTTGCTTGCCAATCTGCGGTGTACGTCCAATTATCCAACATAATTTTATTAATGTGTTCTGCATCCTGATTACCTAATAATGATGTAGCTGGAGCATGACCAGCTAAACGAACAACTTCATCATGCAACTCTTTAGGATGAAAAATGGCTGATACATCATTTGCCATTCCAGCTGAAATATACAATCGAACTTTATCACCATTTTCACTTAACTCTAGAAGCATTAAATTATGATTGCATTCAATAATCTGATCGTTACGTTCGCCTTCATCAGTAATCGTCGGAACTAAAACACCAACCCTAAGCGTAGCCATTGGTTCTATATCTTTTTTCGATTTAAATAATTTTACACTATCATATTTACCATCAGCATTCTTTTCTATAAGACCATAGCGACGAATCATACCATGCGAAAATGGAATGACAAATTCTTTTGATTCACTAGCATCAAAATTCCACCCTTTGGCCGACACAATAGGAGATTCAATACGATCAACCGGCGCCTTATCACCATTCAAAATACCATCTTCACGCGTAACAACAATTCGATGTATCTCCTTATTTTTTAAAGCACCTAATGAAAAAGTAAACCCACCTTCGTCAGAGTTTTCTTCAACTTCCATACCTGTGATTGCACAAGCTGCAGTAATTTCTCCAGTAGATGAATTATAGCGAAGTTTATCAATTGTTTCGCTTGCGGTTAGAATCGTTTCTACGTCAAACTGACCAGTTGACATTCCAACACTTCCTGGACTAGAACCATCAACAACATATAGGTTTTCATTATCGCTAGTTGGCGGCCAGCTAGAACCTGGCCAATGCCAAACTAAGGTTTTTTTACCAGACTCTGCAAAAACATTCCATAACGGTTCTGCTTTACAATGACGAGAATCAAGATTATATTCCATATAATCTAAACCTAAATCACAATAACGATTAAAACCTGTAATTCCATGCACATTTGCATAGCATCCAGTTGCAAGAGTTGTCCACATAGCTGGCGTTACCGTTGGATGTCCACCAAGCATAGTCAAATCTTTCCGACAAGCTCCTTTTTCGATATATTTTTTTAAGTTTGGCATCTTACCTTCGCGAAGCATACGACATGCAAATCTTGGATCTAATCCATCGACCCCTAGCATTAAAATCTTATTTGTCTTAGGCTTTCTACTCATTATAAATCCTCCTTAATATCGCATTTACTATCAACTTAAGAATGGCCATTTCTTTTTCTAAACACACTCTACCAACTTTTTTATAGATTGCATAACTTTTTCTTTTTGTAATATACTATAGGTGACAAAATTTTTTTGTATCCATCACGATACATTGGAGGGAAATTCATGCGAGTTGAACAAATACATTATATAAATGAAATAATCGCCTCCGGCTCTTTAAGAGCTGCTGCAAGCCGGTTACATACAACACAACAAAATTTAAGCGCATTTATTGCAAATCTCGAAAAAGAAATCGGAATACAAATTTTTGAGCGTTCACCAGATGGTATGCATTTAACGACCGATGGAGAACAGCTTCTTCCATTATTCAACAATTTATCTACTACATATGAAAAAATATTAAGCTTTGGAAATAATCCATCGATAATTTCTGAAGAAAAAGGAAAACTTCGATTTGCTTGTAATTTTACAATTACACGTTTTATCACCTCTGATGTCTTTGAAAAATTTAACGAAATATTTCCCAATATTGATTTAACACTTATTGAAACTTTCGATAAAAGCCTTGAAAATATATTACAAAGCTCCAACGACTATGACGTTATTCTTTTTCCCATTGATAAAGATCAGCTAAAAACTATTTCTATACCGGATGATTACACAATCCGAACCGTTATAAAAGACTCCTTGGTATTAATTTGTGGAAAAAATACTCCATTGTCCTCTCGAAAAAAAATATCAATTTCTTCCTTAAAAGACTATGCTTATGCGGCATTTTTCACCACTAAGCCTGAAGACACCTGGACATATCAAAAAATTTTTATAGAAAATAACATTCAACCTAAACATATTACTCAATGCAATGTTGAATCATTTTATCTACGTTTAATCTCAAATGGAGCCTTTTCTATTAGTACACGCCTCACAACTCGCCATACAAACTTTCTAAAAGCCTATCAGATTATCTCAATTTCTTTTAAAGAAGATACGAGTTTTTACTATGCCATTGCTACGCGAAAAAATTCTAAACAAGCAATACAAATTTTTTCTGATTTAATTGAAAAAATGTTACAACGTTTTCTGGATTAAAAAATTTTTTCACAAGTTATTGACCAAAACACAAAATAATTAGAATTTAAACCGTAAATGAAATATATCGTAGATTTTTTATCAAATCTTTGTATGAACATGTCAAGTTTAAAATAATACATTAGGCATTCCACTAAAAAGAGTACAATCCGCCGCCCCTCATACTTCTATATTTGCTCCACAGACAATAAAAATATTTTTTACATTCACCTCCACAGCAGCATAATGGAATCTGTTTTTCTTGTTGATTCATATATAATATTATTCTTCTTAACATATATTCACACAAAAATAATATCTGTTAACTATCCCTCTTAGCTATACTTCTATTTTTTATACCTCCTCTCACAATGCTACCGAAAAAAAGCGTCTCTTCCAAATTGGAAGAGACGCTTTTTTTCGGTAATGGCGGCTGCCATTATCGAAGTTTTTGATTATTTCTGAGGAAGGATGTCTTCCACTTCTGCATGTGGACGTGGAATCACGTGTACGGAAAGCAGTTCGCCAACGCGCTGTGCAGCAGCGGCACCAGCGTCGGTAGCAGCTTTTACAGCGCCAACATCACCGCGTACCATAACGGTGACAAGCCCGCCGCCGACAAATTCTTTGCCGATGAGGGTAACGTTTGCAGCCTTAACCATGGCATCTGCTG
>JAXJBF010000095.1:0-2084 GCA_036303105.1 Peptococcaceae bacterium
AATTTCCATCAGGAATTTATTCGCAACCATGTGACGCTCATCGGCTGCCCAAAACTGGATGCCACCGATTACAGTGAAAAACTGACGCAGATTCTTGCACAAAATGATATCAAGAGCATCACCGTAACACGTATGGAAGTACCTTGCTGCGGCGGCATGGAACATGCTGTGAAGCAGGCGCTTATCAACAGCGGCAAGATGATTCCATGGCAAGTGGTTACCATTTCTGCAGATGGCAGAATTCTCGATAAATAATTGTAGGAACGTTTGAACAACGAAAGGAGACCCAATATGTTTTGTTTTCAATGTGAACAGACCGCAGGCGGCAAAGGCTGCACAGGTTGTGCAGGTGTCTGCGGAAAGAAAGCCGATACCGCCGATTATCAGGATGCGCTCACAGGTGCGTTGATCGCTCTTGCGCAAGCAGCTGAAAAGAACCCTGCTGCCATCAGCGATGCCACCCATCAGCTTGTTCTGGATGGCCTCTTTACCACCATCACCAACGTTAACTTCAACAACGACACCATTCAGGCTTTGACCGCACGCATCGAAGCAGAAAAGAAAGCCCTCGGCGGCGCAGATTTAGCCGACTATGATCTGCAGACCGTGTGGAATGGCGACGAAGACATTCGCTCCCTGAAATCGCTGATCCTCTTTGGCATCAAAGGGATGGCAGCCTATGCCTACCATGCACACGTGCTTGGGTATGATGACGCCACGGTTCAGAATTTCTTCTACAAGGCCCTGGCAGCCATTGGCCATGACGATTGGGGCATGGATGAACTGCTGCCAATCGTTCTCGAAGTGGGTGAAGTCAACCTTACCTGCATGGCGCTGCTCGATCAGGCCAATACGGAAACCTACGGCCATCCAGCCCCAGCAGATGTGACCCTGACCGTTGAGAAAGGGCCGTTCATCGTTGTCACTGGGCACGACCTCTATGATCTCAAGCAGCTTCTGGAACAGACCAAGGACAAAGGCATCAATATTTACACCCATGGTGAAATGCTGCCAGCGCACGCTTACCCAGAGTTGAGAAAATATCCACACCTCAAAGGCAATTTTGGAACGGCATGGCAAAACCAGCAAAAAGAATTCGACGGCATTCCAGCCCCAATTCTGTATACCACCAACTGCCTGATGCCAACCCGCGCCAGCTACAGCGACCGTGTGTTTACCACCGAAGTGGTGTCCTATCCAGATGCTGTGCACATCGGTGATGACAAAGACTTCACGCCTGTCATCGAAAAAGCGCTGGAACTTGGCGGCTATGCAGAAGATCAGCACTTTACCGGCATCAACGGCGGCGATCATGTGTTGACCGGTTTTGGCCGCAATACGGTGTTGTCTGTTGCCGATCAGGTGGTCGAAGCGGTGAAAGCTGGTCAGATCAGCCACTTCTTCCTCGTTGCTGGCTGCGACGGTGCAAAGCCTGGCCGCAACTACTATACCGATTTTGTTAAGCAGACCCCTGCGGACAGTGTCGTGCTGACGCTGGCCTGCGGCAAATACCGTTTCAATGACCTTGACCTTGGCACCATTGGTAATCTGCCACGCCTCATGGACATGGGCCAGTGCAACGACGCTTACAGCGCCATTCAGGTGGCAGTGGCCTTGGCCAACGCTTTTGACTGTGGTGTCAATGACTTGCCATTGTCCATGGTGCTTTCCTGGTACGAACAGAAAGCTGTCTGCATTTTGCTGACGCTGCTCTATCTCGGCATCAAAAACATCTACCTTGGGCCATCCCTGCCTGCTTTCGTATCACCAAATGTGTTGAACTTCCTCGTTGAACATTACAATATCTCTCCAATCTCCACGCCAGAAGAAGATCTCAAGAAGATTCTCGGCTAAAGAGATGAAAAATCGCCAGTCTTCCATTGATGAGACTGGCGATTTTTTGTTGGCAGAATTTTTCTGTCAGTGATGTGCTGTTGCAATTTATTATAATAAAACGAAAATTTTACGTTGACAATGGACGGCTTCTCGTGATAGAGTATAGAAAATTTCAAAACACCAAACCGTTGAAGCGGAGATAACGGCGATGATGCCTGTACAGAGAACCCGTGTTGCTGAGAGTCGGG
>JAXJBF010000096.1:0-10745 GCA_036303105.1 Peptococcaceae bacterium
CTGCCAATGCGCGCCGCCGCCGAAGCCATGGGCGCCAGCGTCGTCTGGGACAATGCCAGCCGCAGCATCAGCGTGGAAAAAGGCGACATCACCGCCTATTTCGTCGTCGGTGACACCACCTACTACCACAATGGCACCGCCAAAGAAAGCGACGTCGCCCCGATGATCGTTAACAGCCGCACTCTGCTGCCGATCCGCGTCTTCGCCGAATCCCTCGGCGCCGACGTCTACTGGGACAACGCCGCCCGCGACGTGCAAATCACCACCAGCGGCATCACCACGCCGTCCACCCCAGTCGCTACCAGCTTCATCCTCAATAACAACAGCCACAAATTCCACCGCCCAACCTGCTCCGCCGTCGACCGCATGACCAACCCCATCCCATACCAAGGCACCCGCGAAAGCCTCATCAGCCAAGGCTACACCCCATGCAAACTCTGCAACCCATAACCGAACATCCCGCATCCCGCCCCCACGGCGGGATGTTTTGCGTTGGGGGGAGGACGAGGCGTCAAAGAGGCGATTGTTCAGACAACAGCGAAGAAAAAGTGGCGCTCATTTTGAATCGGCTGCATGGGCTTACCGATTTTTTGGTCATTGTATCCGATGCAGCGCTTTATGCTAGCGATTTTGACCTATTGATTGACAGAGTGTCGTTGCCCGTTTTTGTGATGCTGCTGGCCCAATATCCAGATGATGATTTTTTGAATAGAGACTGTGAACAGCTTTTGTTTGCATCCTGGCAAAAAAGAAAACAGCAGCTTTCCGACGAAGAACACCAACAAGTAGAACGCCTGCTTCGCAGCATTCAGAAAGACGAGGCATAAAAAGCCACCGCCCTCGGCCACACCGTCCGCTGGGAAAACGGCATGGCGGTCGTGGAGAAGTGAGCGGGCAAAAGAACCACCGCCGCCACCTTGCGCTTGCCAAATGGCGTGGGCTGTGCTATGCTTAAAACAAATACGATAGGATCAGAAAGGAAAGGGATCACAAGCATGAAGATGATTCGCTAAGGTTTTTTCACAAACAGTATTCTGAGATGCAGAAGGGGGTCGTGGACCCTTTGTTTGTGCTGGAACCGGGCGAATCATTGCGGGGCCTTTCCAGATTTTCAGGGAATGGTCTGGGGCGATGCGGCGTCGTGTCGTTCCAGGCTTTTTTGCGTCCCATTCGCCCTCCGGCACCTTCTGCAAGGTGAAGGAGGTCTTTTTATGTCCAAACTTTTGTTATCGGCCAGTCCTATTGTTCATTATTTCGGAGAACGAAAAATTCTGGATGTTGAAGCGCTGCATGTGGTTGAAGGGGATCGCATTGGCATTGTTGGGCAAAATGGCGCAGGAAAAACCACGCTGCTGAACATTTTGTCCGGGGAGCTGGAGCCTGACGAAGGCTGTGTCATTCGCAAGGCGCCGGTGAGCTATTTTAAGCAGTTTCGCGAAGATGTGGCGCACGTGGACCCGGAACAATGCCGCAAGCTGGGGCTTTCTGGGAATACGCCGCTGGCTCATCCAAGCGGCGGCGAATGGACCCGCTTGGGGCTGGCGGCCATGGCTCAGGCGCCGCTTCTGGTCTTTGCCGACGAACCGACGGCCAATCTGGATGCGGACGGTGTGGAGCGCTGCTGTCAGCTACTGGAGCAATGCGGCGCGCTGCTCATTGTCAGTCATGATCGGGCGGTGCTGGATCGGCTGTGCAACCGCATCATCGAGATTGAAAATGGCCACGCCCATTTTTATACGGGAAATTTCTCGGCTTACCACGCCCAAAAGGAACAGGCCCTCAAGCGGCAGAGGCTGGACTATGAGCAGTACCGCTCGGAAAAATCACGGCTGGAACAAGCGGCCCGCCAGCGGAGCCAGGCCAGCCGCCGGATCAAAAAGGCGCCAAGCCGCATGGGCAATTCGGAAGCCCGCCTGCACAAACGGGCGGCAGGTGAAAAAATGGAGAAGCTGGACAACGCCAGCAAGGCGATATTATCCCGCCTGGAACAGCTGGAGGTCAAAGAAAAGCCGTGGGAAGCGGCTCAGGTGCGGATTGATTTTTCGCTGACCGATCCACCCGCTAACCGCAACGTGGTCACCGGTGAAGGGATCACCTTCGGCTATGGGGACCGCCTGATCTTTGACAACGCCGCCTTTGTGCTGCCCAAAGGGAGCAAAACGGCCCTGATCGGCCAAAACGGAAGCGGAAAAACCACCCTTATGAATTTGATTGATGTTGGTGCGCCGGGCATTCGCGTGGTTCCTAAGGCAACGATTGGCTACTTCAGGCAAAACCTGGATGCATTGGATTTAAGCAAGTCGGTGATGGAGAATGTCATGGCCGACTCGGTTCAAAGCGAAAAGACCATGCGGGGCATCCTGGCAAGGCTCTTGATTCGTCGCGACGATGTGTTCAAAAAAGCCGGGGACCTGAGCGGCGGCGAACGGGTCAAGCTGGTCTTTGCCAAGCTGTTCGGGTCCGCCGCCAACCTGCTCCTGCTGGATGAACCGACGAATTTTTTAGACATGCCCGCCATCGAAGCGCTGCAAACCATGGTGAACGACTACGAAGGGACCATCCTGTTTGTCAGCCATGACTGCGCCTTTGTCGATGGCTGTGCCACCCGGCTTCTGCGGATAGAGGACAAAAAACTCCTCGCCTTCGAAGGCAGCCTCGCCCGCTGGGAGCGCCAGCAGACCGCACCGCCATCAGCAAAGAGCATGGACAGCATGCTCCTGGAACTGCGCCTGGCCGAAGTGATCACCCGCCTCTCCGACCCAAACTGCCCCAACAAAGACGAACTGGAAAACGACTACCAGCAGCTCCTCGCCCAAAAGAACAAGCCGTAAAACGTCCCATCCCGCAGCATGATCAGCCCCCAGTCAAGTAGAGTGGATAAATAACAAAAATCATTCTAATCCAATCACGCAGTTGAGCTTTTGAGCGAATATGGAATCTGTTACAAATATCCTGCTGGATACCTTCGCCTGAAAGATAAGCTTCTACGGCTTAACGTTTGAGTTCTGGTGAATAATGAGTATTTTTGACGGGAGAACGCAAAGCGTCTTCTCCTTGACTGATATAGCATTCTTTAGCAGTTAAACAAGATCACCAGGTAATGCCATATCTTTGAGCAATAGCTGAACTGTTTCCTTTTCCATTAAGGTATTCTTGGACGGCGGCTATTCTTTCGTGGTCGATCAATTTATTATTGCGCATAATAAAAACTCCCCACGGTGTAGTCTCGATTGTTGTTATTTCGAGTATCTACTTTATGAGGAGCTTATCACAACGATTCATGGGATAAAATTTTTATTATTACAGGCAGAAGTCCCCTCTAGGAGCTGAGTGTTTGCGAGGCGAGTAGGTGACAGGTAGTTCACTAATCAGAGTGGAATGAGCTCGTCGAGTTCTCGATAAATATTCTCAAGACGTTCTCGAATCATTGTCGTTAGGATTTTTTGCCCTGGCGTAATCTTATCTTTGGATGGGTAGACCATACAAGACACGCTAGGCATTGGGTAATCCTTAACTGGCTTTGCAACTATAGCACCATTCTCATAATAACGGTTCTTATATGTTGCAAGGCGTGGAAATACCGCGCCAACATCGTTCATTTCCGCGATTAGTTGAAAGATGTTTTCTTGATGTTGAATGAAAAAAGGAGGATTTGGCGCAAAATATTGGTAGACATCTCGATAGAAAAAATTTTTATCTTCTCCAGGATAAGCCGCCAACGTTAAAGCTTTCAGATGCTTTGTTAAGAGGAAAGGCCGTTGTGCAAGAGGGTGTGCACTGTTCATAAAAATAACAAAAGAATCGTTAGCAAAAATGCATGCATCCATGCCATTTTCCTTGGAAGCCGGAATAAAAAGCTCCAGCATTCTTCGCTCTGGGCCAGAAGCAGCAATACCAATTGCATTATCCTTAGGATGCGATAAAATACTATCATTCCTTGTATGGTACAAACTAACACCTAATTTGGGATACAATTGCCTGCAACTTTTTATAACATCTGTCATAACTGTATTGTACACAAGTGTCGAAGCGACTACTTCAACCGTTTCAGGCACTTCAATGTCAGGCCGACTAAATTGTTGCCACTTTTCGGAGATGGCAACAATTTTTTTTGCATCATTTAGAACAAAATATCCAGCCTCCGTTAAGGTCATGCCATGTACCGAGCGATAAAACAACTTAAATCCAAGTTTATTTTCCAATGAATTAATAGAAGCACGTAAAGATTGTTGGCTTATAAACAGGCGTTCTGCGGCATGGTTGATCGAACCACATTCCGCTACAGCGATGAAATTTTCGAGTTGTTGAAATATCACGTAGAATTCCCTCCATTCATACACAATTATATGTATCTTCAATCTGTATTGCAAAAAAAATTTGCAATACATCAAAAAAAGAGCTCCTTCCTAGACCATCTAACAAATCGTAATATTGATATATAAGATAAATTAAATTAATGGAAAAAGAAAGGATTGAAGGATATGTCTAATCAACCGTATGAACTTTTATACCCACATCTTTTTACCCCGATGAAGGTAGGCAAAACAACATTTAAAAACCGCGTTTTTCTTGCTCCAACCCATCTGCCAATTACCATCGACAAAGACGGCTTTCTGACAAAAGAAGGCATGACGTACTATGGCAACATGGCCAAAGGTGGATGTGCAGCCATTCATATGGGTGAAGTTATCATGGATAGAAAGAACTCACTGGCCCATGAAGACCATCTCAACATGATCGATGAATACACTCTCCAGAACATGAACACCTTTAACGAATACGCCCATACTTTTGGCGCTAAGACCTCCGTTGAATTAAATCACTCTGGTCATTTTGCAATGCCACAATTCGGAGATGGCTCTGATCCAATGGGTCCAGTTGAAATGAATATGCCATCCGGGACGCACGTTCGCCAGATGAATGAAGATGATATGGCTTATGTCGCTCATATCTATGCCAAGGCAGCCAATATGGCAAAACGCAGTGGTTGCGACATGGTCCTCATGCATATGGGGCATGGGTGGTTGTTGGGCGGTTTCTTAAGTCCACTCATCAACAAGAGAACCGATAAATACGGCGGCTCCAATGAAAATCGTATGAGATTTCCACGTATGGTTCTGGAAGCTGTTCGTAAAGCCGTTGGCCCTGATTTCATTATTGAAGCACGTCTTTCCGGTGAAGATTGCGTACCTGGTGGGATCCAGATCGAAGACTCCATTGAATACGTGAAAATGATCGAAGATATCGTGGATTTGGTCCACTTCTCAGCCGGCAATCGTTTGTTTCCAGTTACCCGTGCCATCATGCACCCATCTCATTTCCTTGAAGAAGGTCACAACGTACATTTAGCAGAACAGGCCAAGAAATCTGGCATTAAAATTCCTATTGGTGCCATTGGTTCTATCCAACATCCAGAATACGCAGAACAAGTATTAGCTGAAGGAAAAGCAGACTATATTTTGATGGCTCGTGCTCTGGTTGCAGATAATGATTGGGTCAATAAAGCAAGAGCCGGGAGAGCTGAAGACATTCGACCTTGCATTAAATGCTTCCGTTGCATGGATTTAGCTGGTGGGAAACGCACTGTCAGCAAGCACAACATCGCAGATTATCTGACAGAGTTCCCAACGGTTACGCGTCGAATCGAATGTTCCGTGAACCCATTGCATGGGAACGCTATGTGTAAGGGAAACTTTTTAGCACCAAAATACCACAAAAAAATTGCCGTTATTGGTGGTGGACCTGCTGGTATGATGGCCGCAATTTCTGCAGCCGAACGTGGGCATCAAGTCATTCTTTTCGAAAAAGGCAGTGAACTTGGCGGCCAGATGCATTACGCAAAACACGTCTGGTTCAAACATGATATGGAAGAATATCGTAAGTACTTGATTCGTCAGGTGAAAAAGTCCAAGATTGACGTCCACATGAACACGGAAGCAACTCCTGAACTGTTAAAACCACTGGCGCTTGATGCGATCATCGTAGCTGTAGGCGCAGAACCGAATATTCCAAAGATCCCTGGAGTTGATAAAGAGAATGTTTGGACGGCCATCAACGTTTATGGCAAAGAAGAGCAGCTTGGTGATACTGTTGCTTTAATTGGTGGTGGCATGGTAGGCTGTGAAACCGCACTCCATCTGAGTAGCAAAGGGAAAAAGGTTGTGCTGGTTGAGATGTTCGATGTTTTAGCGCCGGATGGTATCTATACCGAACGTGTTCATACCCTTGATTACATCGAAAAAGATCCTAACATCACTGTTTACACCGATTCTAAATGCGTTGAAATCACCAATAAAGGCGCCATCATCGAAAAAGACAACGGCGAAAAAGAACTCATCGAAGTTGATGATGTAGTGCTTTCAGCAGGGATGAAGAGTTTGGACGAAGAGCGCGATCAGTTTGCCAACCAGGCATTTGATGTCATTAGCATCGGCGACTGCTTGAAAGTTGGTTCGATTAGCTCGGCAACCATGACCGCGTATAATGCTGCGCTAACCATTGGTTTGGATGAATAATCTTATGGAATAGTTTTTATTTATCTGCGCTGCAGCACTACGTAGCGCAGATAAATAAATCAGAGAGAAGGAGAGAGAGTATGTCTGAGAAATCTGAAACCAGATCACTGTTTACCGCCGACAAGAGTTACTACATCAATGTCGTTATTATGCTGATCTTGATGATTGGTTTTCGATTCTTGCCACCTTTTGGCAGCATGACAGAATCGGGCATGGCAGTCTTAGGTGTATTCCTGGGAACCATTTATGGTTGGCTCATGGTAAAAGATATGCCTTTAGCCAGCGCCGCTGGGTTGGTATTAATGGGCACCACCGGGTTTTATGAAACTCCTGTAGCATCTATCCAAGCTGCATTTAGTCATAATCTGTTTATTTCTGTTGTTGGATGTTTTGCTATTGTGGCGGTTATGCAGCATTCCGGCATGATCGAATACCTGGTCAAAGCCATTTTAAAATGGAAATTGGCCCGCACCTCAATTCCAAGTTTGTTATTTATTGTCACTCTGTTCTCGTTTGTCGTTGGTTTCTTTGGAAACTTCGGGATGTATATTCTAATCTGGACCATGTGGAAAGGGATCGTCGAAGAAATCCATGGCGATAAAAATCTTTTAGAATTTGGTATTTCATTAACAAGTATTGGCTTCGTTCTTTGCGCATTGGCCTTCCAGTTTATTCCGTCTACAATGGTGTTTGAGGGCTTGTATGTCAGTTCCACGGGTCTGGATACACCAAGTACGCCAGTGTTCTTTTGCTGGACCTGTCTAGCATTCGTTTTAATTACCTTACTGTTCTTGCTGGCAGGAAAATTTGTTTTTAAGATTCACTTCCCTAAGATGGCTAAATCAGAAGAAAAGCTCGAACCAATGACCAGCTATCAGTTCGTTACCCTGGTTTTGTTCGTTCTTTATCTCTTCATCCTGATCATTAGCAACTGTGTAGATATTCCGCTCTTTACTTTCCTTGGTGGATTCAATATTGCTGGTCTTGGCATTGCAGCACTTGTTATTTGCTTGATCATTCGGCCTAAAGGTTGCTATGACTCAATCGGCAAAGCAATGTCCGATTCGATGCAGTGGGGTATGCTGTTAAATATGGGCATTGTTGGTGTCTTCACTGCTTCCCTTGGCTCGAAAGAACTTGGTATTACTGAATCCATTGCAAATGCATGTGAATTTCTTGCTGATTTGCCGCCAATCCTATTCGTCATTGTCATTCTCGTATTGCCTGGCATTCTAACCCAGTTCTTGAACAACCTGGCACTTGGAACCATCTTTATTCCTGTTGCCTGCACAATGGCAATGGAAATGGATTTGAATGCAACGGCTATCTTCTATGCTTTCTTGATCGTCGGCAATACCGCTTTGGCCACTCCATCCGGGAGTGCGAATGCAACGTTCATGTTCTCCTGGCCGGATATCTCAAGAAAGAGTTGCTATAAATATGGATGGACAATATTTGTCATCACGTTGATTGTTGTCTTATTTATGTACTTTGCTCTTGGCAATATTTTCTTCCCACCACAATCTTGATGGGAGAATTCTAATCCACCCTTTTTCCTTTGTGGGATATCGCTACTAAAAAACAGGATATCCTACAAAGTTTTTTTGCTTTATTTGGAAGGAGACATGAATCAATGAGCGACTACTATTTTGAACGAAGGCTCGATAGGCGAGTCGTTATTTCTATCATTGCAACCGGACTCTTAACTTTTACCGGAGTGTGCACGGAAACAGCAATGAATGTTGTATTCCCAACCCTGATGCGTGAATTTTGCATATCAACATCAACGGTTCAATGGGTAACAACAGTGAATTTGTTAATGCTTGCCATCATTATTCCAACATCTTCTTGGTTAAAGAAATGTTTTAGGACCAGGATTTTGTTCACCGTTGCTGTTCTCTTTTTTGCGGCAGGAACACTTCTTGGCATGTGGTCGCCTTCTTTTCCTGTTCTCATAGCAGGACGCATGCTGCAAGGCATTGGAACCGGGATGGCTATGCCAATGATGAATAATATTGTCATTGAACAGGTGCCAAAAGGCAATACGGCCACCATCATGGGCTTTGCAACATTAACAATTGCTCTTGGTCCGGCTGTGGGACCGGCAATTGGTGGTGCTATTGTCAGCATAGCAGGATGGCGCATGATCTTTGCTTGTTTATTGCCTTTCATTGTTATTTCAGCAATTGGAGGCATCACGTGCATTTACCAATCCTCTGCTATTACAAAGCAATCTTTCGATGCGTTTGGCTTTTTTATGTTAGCAATCTGTTTTGTTTGTTTCCTGATGCCTCTGTCTAACATCACAGCATGGGGAATTACCAACCCTTTGGTTTGGTGTATGCTCATTTTTGCCATACTTGTTCTTATACTTTTTAAGGGCCATTGCGATAAGCGTCAGACACCGCTACTGAACCTAACGATTCTCAAAACGCAAGCGTTTACATTCAGTTTGACCGCTTTGTTACTGTGTCAATTTTTAACATTGGCGCGCGGCCTCATGATTCCTAACTTTTTCCAACAAACCAATGGAACATCTGTATTTTTGTCAGGATGTATTATATTGCCGGCATGCCTGATTGGTGCATTGATGAATCCTTTCAGTGGAAAATTGTATGACACGATTGGTGCTAAATTGCCAATTACGTTGGGTTTTACGTGTATTCTTGCAGAAGTTGTATTGGAATTGATTTTCATGAAACATGTTAGTGCTTATGTAATGATGGTCATTGCGGTGTTGTACTGCATTGGTCAAAGTCTATGCACAGGGAATACCACAACTTACGCATTAAGAAGTCTTCCGGATGAAAAAACTGCAGATGGTACGGCGGTTATTAACACATTACAGCAATTATTCGGTGCTATTGGCACGGCAGCTGCATCGACTGTTGTTAACCTTGGACAAGCGCAGTATCCTGTTGATTTGGCAACAGGGACAGCAGCGGGAACGCACTGGGCGCAACTTATGTTAGTTGCAATCGCATGCATCATGATGGTTAGTGCGCTGATAGGCTTAAAGGGAATAACAAAAATGAAAAACGCATAAATCGAATAGAATAAACTGTTCTATGGCTCCGTCGAATTTAGAGGCTGACTGTAACAAACCCCTATTTTTGTATTAAACTATAATAGGGCTTTTTTATGGTCTGAGGAGACATGGATTATGTCTCTACATGTGGCTTCTTCGTCCTGGAAGAGCCAATGAACCAGACCAAATTCGTTTCAATGCTGCATCGCCTAGAGTGAAGCCCAAGCGTAACAAGCGCTGATTTTTCAGATGTAGCAGCTGGATGCTGGTGCGCTGATCCAATGGCCATGGCAGCGAGTGAAAGGCTCGTTGGCGGTTACGGTGATGGCACCTTTTGATGATTACTCACGAACAGATGGCAAGCATTCTCTATTGGTACGCTCAGTATAAAGGATTGGATCCAAGCGCGCGAGCTGATCTCAGTCAATACACCGATATACCTAGCGCATTGGCTGCGGAAGTCATGTAATGGGCTAACGCATCTAAAAATCCTTTGCCACCAGCCCTGCCATACGATACAATGAAAGCATAATCGTACTCGAAAAAAGGAGGAACATCATCATGAAAAAACGACTCATCATCCTGGCCGCTGTGCTGATGGCGGCGCTGGTTGCTGTGCTGCCGTCGGCGGCGCAGGCGGACGTGCCTGGCGCATCGCAGAGCAAAGCCGGCAGCGCCATCACTGTGCACATCGACGGCGCCCTCATCCAGTGCGACGTGCCGCCGATCATCGAAAACAGCCGCGTCTTTCTGCCAATGCGCGCCGCCGCCGAAGCCATGGGCGCCAGCGTCGTTTGGGACAACGCCAGCCGCAGTATCAGCGTAGAAAAGGGCGACACCACCGCCTATTTCGTCGTCGGTGACACCACCTACTACCACAACGGCACCGCCAAAGAAAGCGACGTCGCCCCAATGATCGTTAACAGCCGCACCCTGCTGCCGATCCGCGTCTTTGCCGAATCCCTCGGCGCCGACGTCTACTGGGACAACGCCGCCCGCGACGTGCAAATCACCACCAGCGGCACCACCGGCCCATCCACCCCAGTCGCCACCAGCTTCATCCTCAACAACAACAGCCACAAATTCCACCGCCCAACCTGCTCCGCCGTCGACCGCATGACCAACCCCATCCCCTACCAGGGCACCCGCGAAAGCCTCATCAGCCAAGGCTACACCCCATGCAAACTCTGCAACCCATAACC
>JAXJBF010000097.1:0-14015 GCA_036303105.1 Peptococcaceae bacterium
GCTTTGACTCGTGCGTATTTCCAAGATTTACGAAAAACGCGTTAAAAATTTTATATGGAGATGTACCCAAGTCGCTGAAGGGTCCGCACTCGAAATGCGGTAGGCGCTTCACGGCGCGCGAGAGTTCAAATCTCTCCATCTCCGTTACGCCAGTTTGCACGCGTGTGTGAACTGGTGTTTTTGATATGGACAGAAAAAGCTTGACATTCGTCAAATCTGTGTTATGATTAATATTGTCTTCGGGCGGTTAGCTCAGTTGGTTAGAGTATCTGCTTGACATGCAGGGGGTCGCTGGTTCGAGTCCAGTATCGCCCAGACCCAAAAGAAAAACGCATTCTGTAAAAAGAGTGCGTTTTTTTCTTTGCCTAGATATGCTATAATTTGATATTGTACGGCAAATCAGTAGGAATGCTAAAAGAATAAATTGAGAGGTGTATTCATTTTATGCTAGGTTTCAAGGAACTGGAGCTGTCAGACAAGGATATTTTGAACCGATTTTTTGCAGCTTGTCAGAACCAAAACACGGAATGTTCATTCACCAACCTGTTCATGTGGCGTCGTTGTTACGCTGTGCGTTGGGCGGTGACTGACAACCATTTGATTGTTGAGCCGAATGCATTTGAAGAAAGTTGGATTTTACCACCGTATGGTTTGGAAGAAGACGACGAGCTGTTTCGTGCGGCTATTGAGCATGCGGATGAAGATTATCGTGATCGAAATAAACGCTTGGTCATTCGTGCCGTGACAGAACGCGATAAGGAACGTTTAGAACGTTTGTTTCCTGGAAAATTTGAGTTCGAAGAAGAACCTGATATTGAAGATTATATCTATGATGCTGAGAAAATGCGTACGTTAAAGGGGCGTAAGCTGAGTAAAAAACGTAATCATATCAACGCTTTTAAGTCTGAACATCCAGATTATGAACTGGTTCCATTGACGCCATACAATGCAGAATTGGCATGGGACTTTGTAGAGCATTGGTGTGGCGAACGTAACCGTGAAGAGGGCATCAATGATAGTTTGCTTTGTGAACGTGAAGCGATTGCAGATGCGTTAATGAATATGACGGCATTAGGGTTCAAAGGGTTGATGATCCGTGTTGATGGACGTATCGTGGCTATGACGTTTGGTGACATGGTGAATCGTGAGACCGTGCTTGTGCATGTAGAAAAAGCCTTTGCTGAATACAGAGGGCTGTATCCATTGATCAATCAGGAATTTTTGAATTATTATTGGCAGGATGCACTGTATGTCAATCGTGAAGAAGACATGGGTTTGGAAGGATTGCGTCATGCAAAACAGTCGTACTATCCTGTGTATCAGGTAACCAAATATAAGGGTGTGTTGAAAGATGAGCCAGCAACAGATCAGAATGGCCACTGATGCTGATCGTGAAGCAATTGAATCAATTTGGAATTACTGTTTTCATGATGGTGAATCGTTTCAGCGGTGGTATTTTTCGCAGTATTATCGTAAGGACGAATGTATCGTTGGTTGTGTAGATGATAGGCCGGTGGCAAGCTTGCAGGTGATTGATCTGCCGACGGTTGTACGCGGGCGTTGTTTGCGTGCTGGATATATTGTGGGTGTAGATTGTTTACCAGAATATCGCGGTCTTGGCTTTACACGTCGATTGATGGAAGAGGCGCTCAACCATTATGCACCTGTTCATGGCTTGCAATTACTTCATTTAATGCCGTTTGAAGCAGATTTTTATGAGCCATATGGTTTTGTATTCAGCGATTACCATTTTAATATGGATTTGGATATTGAAGAGTTTTATCGCTCAGAAAATCGTAACGTAGCACATGCGTTTATGTGGCAGGCGGTAAATGTTGATGCGCTAGAGCAAATGGTACCACAATTGGATCTTGTCTATGATCGCTGTATGGCACGTTATGACATGTATGTTATGCGCAAAGGCCTGCGTCGTTGGCGCGCGTTAGCAGATGATTTGGCGATGGAAGGCGGCTTCTTGAAGCTGCTTTTAAATGAACATAAATCCCCGGTAGGGCTGTTGGCCTATTCTGTGAAAGAAGATGCACTTTTTATCCGAGAAGCCTTAGCCATTGATAGCAAGGCGCGCCAGGCAATTTATTATTTTATTGCCAGCCACCGCTCTCAGGTAAAAAAAGTGCAGTGGTCAGCACCAGAGGATGAGGCGATTGTTTTTCGACGTAAAAAAGATAAAGCAGGTGTGATGTATCAGCCTTTTATGATGAATGCAATTCTTGATCCTATGATTCTGCCGCTGTTTGCTTCTGCTGTACCGTCCCAAGATCTGGATTTCATGGTGAAAGGCTATGGCGCATTCCGTTGGCCGAAGGGCGGTCGATGCTTAGAACAATTGACGCATACGACGACTGAGTTGATATTAGATTGTAGTCAGTTGACGCAGATGGTATTTGATCGAAGTTGGGCACCAGCAGAAAATGATGATGTGTTTGCATTAATGGCAGCGCTCTTTACAAAGAAGACGTGCATTTTTAACAATGAGTACTTTTAAGAGCGGTTCATATTGCAATTCGCTTTAAAATTGGGTATCCTTTATGTGAGTGCAATCATATTTTAGTGGTGTAATATCCCAGTTTTGTACTGTAGGAGGTCCAGCGATGTCTTTTGAGCTGACGATAGAAACAATTACCGCAGAACGATTTTTCAATATGGTTCTTGCGGGTGCAGATAATTTAGATTTACATAAAGAAAGCGTTAACCAATTAAACGTTTTCCCGGTTCCTGATGGTGACACAGGGACAAATATGGCGATGACAATGCAATCGGCGGCAAAATTTATCCGCCAGGCAGAAACGCCAAGTGTTGAAGAATATGCGAAACAAGCTGCTTATGGTGCTGTAATGGGAGCGCGCGGAAATTCGGGCGTTATTTTTTCTCAGATTTTGACTGGTTTTGCAAAAGCAATGAATGGTCAGACAACAATTGATGCGCAGGGCTTGGTCGCGGGCTTTAATGGCGGCGTTCAATCGGCGTACAAAGCGGTAAGTAATCCAATGGAAGGCACCATTCTGACTGTTGTGCGCGAAGCTGCGGAAGCTTTGTCTGGACAGTATAAAAAAGGAATGGACATTCTCGAGTGCCTGCGCATCTACATTGCCGCTGGACATGAATCATTAAAGCGTACACCAGATTTGTTGCCTGTGTTAAAACAAGCTGGTGTTGTCGACGCTGGAGGCAGCGGTTATTTATATGTTATTGAAGGAATGCTTGCTAGTCTTGAAGGAAAGACCATTGAAAAGTTAGATGTTGAACCTTCTGGCGAAGCAGATCTTAATGACCAGTTTGATCATTTCTTTGCATCTCCTGAAGATATTGTCTATCCATATTGCACAGAATTTCTTGTTCGCACAAAGAAATTGGATGTTGAAGAAGATATTAGTGTTTTAAAAGATATGCTTCATGATCTTGGTGATTGCATGCTGGTTGTGGGCGCAGGTAATACCATCAAAGTGCATATTCATACCAATCAGCTGGCTCGTGTGATTGAATGTGGCGCGTCACTGGGAGAACTTGATGATATTAAGATCAATAACATGCGTTCTCAGAATAAAGCCTTGCAGAATAAGGGGCAGCAATCAAACGCACCAGCTGTTTATAAAGATGCCATTATCGTTGTTTGCAACGGTGATGGCTTGGCGGATATTTTTAATGGCCTTGGCGCAACACACATCATAAGTGGCGGGCAGACGATGAATCCAAGCACACAAGACTTTTTGGATGTATTGGACCAGATAGAAGCAGAAACCATTTATATTCTGCCAAACAATAAGAACATTATTATGACTGCCCAGCAAGCTGCTGGTATGGCAAAAAATGATCATGTTCATGTCATTCCATCAAAAACTTTCCCACAAGGGATTTCGGCCTTGATGGGCTATATGCCGGAAGCGGATGCTGAAGAAAATATCAATAACATGATAGGTGGTTTAGCAGCAGTGCAAAGTGGGGAAATCACCCAGGCAGTGCGTGATACCACGATTGATGAGGTTGATATCCGCCAAAATGAATATATGAGCATTCTTGATGGAAAAATCATTGCTTCTTGTACGACGCTGGAGGAAGCTGTTGATGCTATGGTTGAAGCGATGGTGGACAATGATGCTGAACTGATCAGTTTACATTACGGCCTTGATGTGAATGCTGATGATGCGGAAGCATTGGTAGAAAAGCTTGAAGGAGAATATGACGACGTCGACTTTGAACTCTACGACGGTGGACAGAGTGTATATCATTACATTGTGTCTGCGGAATAAGTGAGGTTGATTCATGAGAATAGCGATTGTAACAGACAGTACTGCCGATATTCCACAGCCTTTGGTAGAATCTTTGAATATAAAAGTGATTCCATTGTCTGTGCATTTTGGTGGTAGAGCCTATTTGGATCGTATTGATATCTCAAACGAGGAATTTTATAATTATATTGGAACGGCAAAGACCTTGCCAACAACATCTCAGCCGTCTCCGGCTCAATACTTGGATGTGTATCGTGCTTGTAAAGAAGAAGGGGCAGAGCGCATTTTATCCATACATATTTCATCTGAGATGAGTGGGACTTATCAGGGCGCAAAATTAGCGGCAGAAATGATCAAAGATGATATTCATGTTGAAGTGATTGATAGCCGGACTGTTACGATGGGATTGGGTTTACAAGTTGTTTCATTGGCTCAGTATTTGCAGGCAAATTCGAATATTGGCTGGGATGACTTCATGGCATATGTTCAGAAGGTTGTTCAGAGCACAAGAATCTACTTCTTGCTGGATACATTGGACAATTTGCAAAAAGGCGGTCGAATTGGTAAAGCGAGTTACTTGGTTGGATCAATATTGAACATCAAACCAGTGCTTGTTGTTGAAGATGGTTTTATTAGTGCTTATGAAAAAATCCGCGGTAAAAAGATTGAAAAAGCTATCGATCATTTAACCGATATTGTTGTAAATAAAATGGATCCTGCAAAGAAATCATATATTGTTTTAGGATACAACAATGAGGCGTACTTACACGTTCTTAAAGAATCGCTTTTGCCGAAGCTGCAGAAGCACTTTGGTATTTCAACGCTAGAGCCAGACAGTTATGAACTGGGGAGTGTAGTAACGACACATATTGGACTTGGTGGCATTGGTGTAGCATTTTATCAATTATAAGAGGTGGAAAGCATGGACAACAAATTGAAAAAGATTGAACGACGACTCGAAAAACTGTATCGCGTACAAAAGCAATTGGAAAGAAAACGCAAGAAATTAACGAAGGTTGCAACGAAGAGCAAAAAGAAAGCTGTTGCAAACAGTAAGAAATTGGCTGCTGCAAAGGTGCCTGTAAAAGTTGCTGCGAAGACAGGTACGAAAAAGAAAAAACTGCTCGGTATCGTTGGTGTTTCCATCGGTTTGGCAGTCGTCTCGACAATTGCAGCCGTGTTTGTTACCAAATTGATTCAACGTGCATCTGTTCAGAAAAACGCCGACAATAGAAATGCGTATGAAGAAAACAGTGATTATCCAGCCGGTTCAGGAAGTTCCGATTATGAAAAAGCGAGTCTTGAAGAATTGGAAGAAGCACTTCTTAAGGTTGAAAATCAACTCGATGAAGTAACGGCGGCCATTGAAAAAACGAAAAACTGATCTGTTAGCCCATCGCCAGGAAATGGTGATGGGCTTTGTATTTTTATTGATAAAAAGGCTTGCGCATGCGTCACAAAGATGATATACTCTTAACGTTGTAAAAAACACGGTTCTTTGTTCCGCGCTCTGGAGCTCACAGGGGTGAGAGGGACGCGTAAAAAAATAGAACCGGAAGAAAAAATCCAAATTATGAGAGGAGGTGCCAAAATGTCAGTCGTATCTATGAAACAACTTTTAGAGGCTGGGGTACATTTTGGTCATCAAACACGTCGCTGGAATCCTAAAATGGCGCCGTACATTTTTGCAGAAAGAAATCAGATCTACATCATTGACTTGTCTAAAACTGTCAAGCTCATCAATGAAGCATATGATTTCGTAAAAGAAGTCGTTGAAGAAGGGAAGCCAATCCTGTTTGTTGGTACTAAGAAACAGGCTCAGGAATCCATCAAAGAAGAAGCTGTTCGTGCTGGCGAATACTATGTCAACGAAAGATGGCTCGGCGGTATGCTGACCAACTACAAGACCATCGAAACCCGTATCAAACGTCTCTTCGAACTCGAAAAGATGGAAGAAAACGGCACGATGGAACTTCTTACCAAGAAAGAAAAAGCCATTCTTCTTGGTGAAAAGGAAAAGCTGGAACGTTTCCTTGGCGGTATCAAGAACATGCCAGAACTTCCAGGTGCTATCTTTGTTGTAGACCCTAAGAAGGAAAAGATTGCTGTTCACGAAGCACGCAAGCTTGGTATTCCTGTCATTGGTGTTGTTGACACCAACTGCGATCCAGACGAGATCGATTATGTGATCCCTGGTAACGATGATGCAATCCGTGCCGTTAAGCTTTTGACTTCCGTCATCGCAGACGCTGTTGTTGAAGCTAAGCAGGGTGCAGCAGGCGCTGAAGAAGTTGAAGCAGCTGAAGAAGAAGCTGCTGACGCTGAATAAGATTGTTGATTTAGGTAACCGAATTGGGCTCAATGAGGTTACCTTTTTTAAGATGAACTTATCGTTTTAACGCATTATTAGGAGGAATTATAGTGGCAAACGTTACTGCTTCTATGGTAAAAGAATTACGTGAAAAGACCGGTGCCGGCATGATGGACTGCAAAAAAGCACTCCAGGAATGCGACGGCAACATGGATAAAGCCATCGACTATCTGCGTGAAAAAGGGATCGCTGATTCTGCTAAGAAGAGCGGCCGTATTGCAGCAGAAGGCGTTGTTGCTTCCTACATCCACATGGGCGGCAAGATCGGTGTTATTGTTGAAGTAAACTGCGAAACAGACTTCGTTGCAAAGACCGATGCTTTCAAAGAATTCGCACAGAATATCGCTATGCACATTGCTGCTGAAAATCCAAAGTATGTTACCCGTGATGAAGTTCCTCAGGCTGAACTCGATCATGAACGTGAAGTTCTGATCGCTCAGGCTAAGAATGAAGGCAAGCCAGACAACATCGTTGAAAAGATGGTTGAAGGCCGTTTGAAGAAATTCTATGGCGAAGTTTGCCTCCTGGATCAGGTTTACATCCGTGCAGAAAACAACGAAACCATCGAAACCTATGTTAAGGAAGCCATCGCTCAGTTTGGCGAAAACATCAAGGTTCGTCGTTTTGCACGTTTTGAAATGGGCGAAGGCCTTGAAAAACGTGTTGATGATTTCGCTGCAGAAGTTGCTGCTCAGGCTGGTGTATAATTCACTATTGAACATTAATAGTCCCGAGATCGTATGTACGGTCTTGGGACTTTTTTGTTACAGACGTTTATGCTATGAATGGGTTTGATAGAATATGGAGAACAACAGTTCTGCAAGGATACAATAGCATGGATTGCTTAGACCATTTTAGTGCTGTGTAGAGAAATGTTAAGGACGTTTGAACAATCCTGCAGACTTGAAACGGTTGGTCTATTTTATTGAGAGAAGCTGTGGAGAAGAACGCATATAGGCATCTTATTGTATGTGGTTTTGTTGATAAATGTGGTGGATATGGAGCAGTCCTGACATTTATTGTCGGATACGTGTTGATGTAAAAGAATGTGTTATGTCTTACCGTGTAAAGTTAGAAATAATTTAAGGGCAAGGGTTTTTTTAGCTGATTCTGGATGTGTATTGAAAAACGTGCCGGGATATTCTTTGCGTTAAATCCTTGGTGAAAAGCCTGCAATTCGTCAAAGAGACATTTCATTTATCATGAATAGTATGGTATAATAGGCCCAGTGTAAAAAACAGTCTTCAACGAATGAACTTGGGGGTATGACTATGGAAGCTAAATATAAACGTGTCATTATTAAATTAAGTGGTGAAGCACTTGCCGGAGAAATGGACTTCGGTTTGGAAAGCAACACGTTGAATTCTTTGGCAGATCAGATATCAGAAATTGCTGATTTAGGCGTAGAAGTGGCAGCGGTTGTTGGCGGCGGTAATATCTGGCGCGGTGTTGCAGGTGCGAAACGTGGCATTGACCGTGCAACAGCAGATTATATGGGTATGCTGGCAACGGTGATCAATGCTCTGGCTCTGCAGGATGTACTTGAAAAGCATGGTGTAGACACACGTGTTATGTCTGCTATTGAAATGCGTGAAGTAGCTGAACCATACATCAAGAGAAGAGCCATTCGCCATTTGGAAAAGGGGCGTGTTGTTATCTTTGCAGCAGGCACCGGCAATCCATTCTTCTCCACTGATACAACCGCGGCGCTGCGTGCGGCCGAAATCGAAGCGGAAGCCATTTTAATGGCAAAAAAAGTCGACGGCGTATACGATTGTGATCCAAAGACCCATCCAGAGGCAAAACGTTTTGAAACATTGACTTTCTTAGAAGTTCTGAATCGTGGGCTTAAGGTTATGGATTCTACAGCAATCTCCTTGTGCATGGATAATAATATTCCAATTCAGGTGTTCAATATTACCGAAAAAGGAAACATGATGAAGGCTGTTTTAGGTGAAAAAATCGGGACTTTAGTAGGAACAGGGGAATAAAAAATGATTGATGAAATTTTATTAGACGCTGAAGAGCGTATGGAAAAATCTATTAACAGATATCGCGAAGATCTTACTCATATCCGTACAGGAAAAGCAAATGTGTCGCTGTTGAATGGGGTGATGGTTGAATATTATGGAACCCCAACACCGATCAATCAGGTTGCTAATGTTAGTGCGCCTGCACCAGACTTGCTGACTATTCAACCTTGGGACAAAGGTATTATTAAGGACATTGAAAAGGCCATTTTAAAATCTGATCTTGGCCTGAATCCAAACAATGATGGGACCATCATCCGTTTGCCTCTGCCTCAGCTGACCAAAGAAACACGTACAGACCTTGCAAAGCAAGCGCACAAGAAATCTGAAGAGGCAAAAGTTTACATTCGTAACATTCGCCGTGACGCCAATGATTCCATTAAGAAACTTGAAAAGAACAAGGAAATTACAGAAGATGAATCAAAGAGCGCTCAGGATGATGTTCAGAAGCAGACCGATGCAGCTGTTGCAAAGATTGAAAAGATCTATGCAGAAAAAGAAAAAGACATCATGAGCATTTAATGGTGGCATGAGGAGGACCGAGTTGATCGGTCCTTTTTTATTAGACAATTCTTGAGGGAAACGATGTATTTTTTTGTGGAGTATGATAAAATATAAATTGATTGTCCTTATAAATCATGAGGTGAGTCAAATGGAAAAAAAACATCATACACTCGATGACATTAAAAATGGCAGCATTCCACGTCATATCGCTGTCATCATGGATGGCAATGGGCGCTGGGCGACTGCTCGAGGCATGGTGCGTCTTGCTGGGCACACGGCAGGCGTTGAAGCCATCGATGAAGTATTGGAAACTGTGAAAAAAATTGGCACAAAATATTTTACCGTATATGCTTTTTCTACAGAAAATTGGCGCAGACCAGAAGATGAAGTAAATGGTTTAATGAATTTGCTGGTTGAGTATCTTGACAAAAAAATTGCGAAATTAAATGCCGAAGGTGTTTGTGTGCGCACCATTGGTGATCCTGAACGATTGAGTCCGCGTGTGCGGCAGAAAATTGAAAATGCATACGCATTAACGAAGGACAACGATGAAGTAATCTTTAATATTGCATTGAATTATGGCGGACGACAGGAGATTGTCTATGCTTGCCGCGAGATTGCAAAAGCTTGTGAAAAAGGCGAGATGACATGGGATTCCATTGATGAAAAGTGCTTTGCGAATCATCTTTACACAGCAGGGCAACCAGATCCAGATTTGTTGATTCGTTCATCTGGTGAATTGAGATTAAGTAATTTCCTGCTTTGGCAAGTGGCCTATTCAGAGTTTTGGATCACAGATACGTACTGGCCAGATTTTCGTGCAGGGGATTTATATGATGCAGTGTATGCGTATCAAAAGCGAGACCGCCGATATGGTGGTTTAAAGAAGTAGGTGAGTATTCGTGAAAACAAGAATCTTAACAGGGGTTATTGGCATCCCCGTTGTTTTGGTATGCATTTTTGGTCCAACGCCGCTGATTTATTTACTTGCGTTTGTCATGATGGCGGTGCTTAATTATGAGCTTGCTCATATGCAAGGCGAACAAATGCAACGTGGTTTTTTTGTGTTTGCTTTCATTAATATGTTGGTTGCATTTGGATGCTACTTATTTGTTACAAAAGAATTGGGGTTTATTTTTGCCATTACCAATGTGTTGGTCATGGCAGAAACCGTCTTTTCTTATCCAAGGATACAACTTCCTGAAATGTTATATCTTGCCTTTGCCAACATTTATGGCACTTGGTTACCGCTGCATATGATTTCATTGCGCCTGTTAAATGAAGGTGCATGGTTATTGATGAGCGTATTTATCATGGTTTGGATTTGTGATTCTGGCGCTTATTTTTCTGGTTATTTTCTTGGCAAGCATAAAATGGCACCACATTTGTCACCTAAGAAAACCGTTGAAGGCGGTGTTGGCGGCGTTGTTTTAACGGTGGTTGCTGCCATAGTAATTGGACAATTTTTGCCAATTGCGACCAATATGCTGCATATTTGTTTGATTGGTTTGCTTGTAGCCATAGGGGCCATTGTGGGAGATTTATTTGAAAGCTATCTCAAACGTTCCTTTGGTGTAAAAGACAGTGGTAATATTCTGCCAGGACATGGTGGTTTTGCTGACCGTTTTGATAGTTTTCTATTGGTTGCGCCACTGTGTTTCTATTATTTCAGCATTATGCAGGGCTGAATAGAAAGGATTAACAATGAAACATCTAGCAATTTTAGGCTCTACAGGTTCTATTGGTACTCAAACGCTAGAAGTTGTGGATGCCCTAGGAACCTATCAAGTAGATCTTCTTTCTGCGCACCGGAATAAGGATCTGCTTTATCAACAAGTGATGAAGTACCGTCCAAAGCATGTTTTCATCACTGATCCAGAAACATATCAGTATTTTAAAGGCGTTCAACAAGAAACGCCTTTTTGTCGTTATCATTATCTTTGGGAGGATTATGCATCTTGTTTGGCAGATATTGACTGTGTGATTGGTGCCATTACAGGTGCAGCAGGTATTGAGCCGGTGCTTGACTCGCTAAAAGCGGGATTGCGCATAGGACTGGCCAACAAAGAAACCATGGTTGAAGCTGGAGATTTGGTGCTTGCACTTTTAAAACAGTACCATGGTGAAATCATTCCGGTGGATAGTGAGCATTCGGCGATCTTCCAATGTTTGGAAGGGCGTCCTGACGAAGTGGAAAAAATTATTTTAACGGCATCTGGTGGCCCATTCCGCACTTGGGAAGCGGAGCGCTTTGCAAGTATTACCAAAGCAGATGCGCTCAAGCATCCGAATTGGTCTATGGGTGCGAAAATTACCATTGATTCTGCAACAATGGTCAATAAAGGCTTGGAAGTTATTGAAGCACACTATTTGTTTGATTGTGATTATGACCGTATACAGGTTGTTGTACATCCGGAAAGTATTGTTCATTCTATGGTGCAATTCACGGATGGTGCGATTAAGGCACAGTTAGGATTGCCGGATATGCGTTTGCCTATTCAGCTGGCGATGACCTACCCTGCGCGGATTGCAACAGGATTCGAAGCACTTGATGTTTGGAATATGGGCACGCTGCATTTTGAAAAACCACGTTTTGATGTCTTTCCAGGGATTATGATGGCCTATGAGTGTGGAAAGAAAGGTGGTTCGGCACCGATTGTCATGAATGCGTGCAATGAAGTGATCGTAGCGGCCTTCCTACAGGAGCGAATTCGCTTTGTTGATATTGTACCAACAGTGATGGAATGTGTGGCACGGACACCATGGCAGAAAGTAGAATCACTGGCACAAATTCATGCTATTGATGCGGAAGCACGTGCCTTGGCTGCGGACCTGATTAAAGGTTAAGTGATCAATCATGAATATTATCATTTCAATTTTTATTTTAGGTTTTTTGGTTGCAATTCATGAGTTTGGCCACTTTATTGTCGCAAAAATTAGTGGGATGTATGTCACTACATTTAGCATCGGTATGGGGCCGAAAATTGCTTCCTTTCAAAAAGGAGAAACAGAATATGTGATCAGCGTTATCCCAGCTGGTGGTTTCGTGAGTGTCAAAGGCATCAGCGGAGATCCAGATGATGACAATGATCCGGATGATCCACGTTTATTTCAAAATCGGCCAATCCTTCATCGGATGTTGTTTACACTGGCAGGACCGTTTATGAATTTTCTTACGGCATTGGCGGCGCTCTTGATTTTTTATCTGGCGCTTGGCGTTAATGTGGCAGACAATGACAGCCCGCCGATCATTGCGGAAGTAACCGCTGATTCTGCGGCTGCGTCGGCGGGGTTGGAAGCTGGTGATGAAATTCTTTCGATCAACGGTCAAACTATTCAGTCTTGGGATGAGGTTGACCGTTTTATGGAGAATTACCAGAGTGGTGACATGGACATTGTTTTTAAACGTGATGGTGAGACGAAAGACACGGTGTTAACGCCTTCCTATAGCGAATCTCTGAATCGTTATGCGTTGGGAGTGACGAAACAACTAGAATCGACCCATCAAACTCTGACTTTTGGTGAAGCATTGAAGCAGTCAGCTTTTATGACTGCGGGGATGAGCACCGTGATTTTTGATGCAGTGATGGATCTTGTGACAGGACGCACTGCTGTGAATGACGAGGAAGGCGGTTTGTCGGGACCTGTTGGTATTGTGAATGCCATTGGTGATTCAGTGAGCCAGGGTGTCTGGAGTGTGGTCAGCTTAATTGCGGTGCTTTCGGTAAACTTTGGTTTGTTAAATATGCTGCCTGTTCCCGCACTTGATGGCAGTCGTTTTTTGTTCTTGATCATAGAAGCTGTTCGTGGGATTCCTGTCAGTCAAAATAAAGAGATGTTGGTTAACTTAATTGGTGTTTTGGCGCTGGGATTGTTAATGGTGTATGTGACCTACAATGATATATTGAATCTTGTCAATTAATGGGGTGATGAAATGAGACGTAAGACCGTTTCTTTTTTGATTCGTGATGTTGGCATGGGGTCGGATTATCCTGTGACGGTGCAATCAATGACCAATACCGACTCGCACGACGTGGCCGCGACGCTGGCACAGGTTGAACAATTGGCTGCGCTTGGTGCAGCAATTGTACGTGTTGCAGCACCGGATATGGCTGCAGTGCCTGCGGTTGCAGAGGTGGCACGACAGAGCAGTGTTCCGATCGTAGCGGATGTGCATTTTGATTATCGCATTGCCATTGCTGTTTTAGAGAAAGGTGTGGATGCGGTGCGCATCAATCCTGGCAATATTGGCGGACTGGATAAACTTGAAGCCGTGGTTGAAGCGGCGAAAAAGGCTGACGCAGCCATTCGCATTGGTGTGAATTCGGGTTCTATTGAAAAAGAACTGCTTGAAAAATATGGACATCCTTGCCCAGAAGCCATGGTTGAGAGCTTGGAAAAATATGTGCGGTTTTGTGAATCGCTGGGCTTCAAGAAATTGGTCCTTTCCGTCAAGAGCTCGGATGTGCCAATGATGATTCGCGTCAATGAAATGGCCGCAGAACGCTTTGACTATCCGTTGCATCTCGGCGTGACCGAAGCAGGGACTGTGCGCAGCGGCACGATCAAGTCATCAGTTGGCATTGGGGCATTATTGGCACATGGCATTGGTGATACGATCCGCGTTTCGCTGACAGGTGATCCTGCCAATGAGATACCGGTGGCTGTTGGCATTCTGAAAGCATTGGGCTTAATGAAGGCTGGCGAGGATATTGTCAGCTGCCCAACTTGCGGCCGCACGCAGATTGATCTGGCACATCTTGCTGAAGAAGTGGAGACGTTGTGTCAGACCATTGATCGCCCTCTGAAAATTGCGGTGATGGGATGCGTGGTTAACGGACCTGGTGAAGCAAAAGAAGCAGA
>JAXJBF010000098.1:0-2851 GCA_036303105.1 Peptococcaceae bacterium
CTTCATTATACCAAAGAAAAAAACACCTGGGTATCAGCCGTTTTGGGGCCAAAAAGTATGAGTGCCCAGCAAGCCCGCGCCCAGACTGGCTTTGCGCGGGCGGCTGCCGGCAAAATTTTTTCAATTTATTTGCAGTGCCTGCGCAAGTGATGGACAAAGCGTAAAAAAGCACCGCTTTTCGCGGTGCTTCAAACATCGTTCTGTTCTCAGTCTTCTTCAATCGTCAGGCAGAAGCCGGAAACGTCGCCGTAGCCTTCGGTGCCTTCAACGGTGGTAAAGCGGCGGAATTCTTTGCTCTTGGCGCCTGGAAGGCGGTAGTCTTCAATGTTAATCGGCGCGATGGCCACTTCTTCTGGTGGTTCAACCTGTGGCACATAGCTGTAAGGGTAGCGATAGGCACGCATCCCCATCCCCATGCTTTCTCATTCAAAACAACCACAAAAAACGACCACGCTTCACAGTTGTGTGAAACATGGTCGTGAACAATGCTCCGCCGGATGAGTGAACGGAGGCATAAGGAACGATTCAGAATAAGAACAGAACAAAATCCCAAGCCAGGGCGATCAGCGCCAGAAGAATAATCGTTGGCACGGAATATTTGTACACATCTTTCGCACGCACCCACTTGGTGTTGGCAAACAGGCAGCAGGATGCCGCAGAAGCCGCTGGCAGCATGAAGGCAATCGTGCAGCTGACAGTAATCAAATAGACAATTTGTAAAGGATCTACGCCCAATCCTGTAGCAATCGGCATGGTTGCTGTAATCATGATGACGGCTACAACCATGTTGATCATAAAGTTCGTCAGGAAAATGGTGATGATCAGCGTAAGCAAGAAGAAGACGATCACAGAGGTATCCTGGAAGAGCGGCGTGAACACCTGCCCAAGGAAAGCTCCAATGCCAGCTTTTTCACTGCCAAGCAGACCAACAAAACACATGATCCCACAAGTCATCATGACCATGTTCCAAGGAACACCTTTCGTTGCCAACTCACCAAACTTAAAAATGTATTTTCCATCAATCTTAATGAGACTCAATACGAGAAACACCAGTGCAGTTTTCATACTAAGTCCCAGAGAGTCCGATATTACACGAATTGGATTTTCGGCAGGGAGAAGACTTGGAACAACAAGAACAATAATCAAGGCAGCTAATCCAAGCAGTGCAGTTTTACGTTCTGCAGTCAATTTCAATTCACTTGAGCCAAAAATATTAGGGTCAAGTTCCTTTAATCTGGTGACATCCAAACGGAAAATAAATTTGCAGATCAGCATATAACCAAGGATGGAAAAGAGTCCAAAAGGAATGCTATAGGCTAAGTAATGAAGATAATTGACCTGCTGACCGGAAGACGCGGTGTATGCACTGAGAATAACCAATGCATTGTTCGCCCATGGCACAGCAGAAAGACTGAGCGCCCCCATGACAGCAACCCCGAAAATCAGGAGATTGGCAAATTTATCAAATGGTTTATAACCAAGGACGTCGCAAATTTTGTAAATAAAGCCCCAAGTAATTAACATACCTGGAAAGTTTCCGCAGAAAGTAGACAACAGCCATGCAACGACAAAAATCATAAAAATCAAACGCCAAGGATGTCTCGCCAAAAATTTTCGTGTCATCAAAAAGGCTGCAACGTATCCAGTCGTTCCTGTCACTTCTAAGAACGCAACCAAAACAAATAATAATACGATGAACCATACCGTATCACTACCCCAACTATTAGCCAGAAATTCCTGAGGTGTAGCCATTCCTGTCACTGGGATAAGAATTAATGTCGCCAGGCTCGGCCACACTTCTGTGGATACCGACCAGCCATAGATTGCTGCAACAAAAACACCGATTAAATGCATCCCTTCAGTTGTAATTGGAGCTGGTGCCGGAAGTATCCAGCCAAGCGCTGCAATCACGCAAAACACGATAAACTGAAGAATGGTCCTATCTTTTTTTACTGCTGTTGTTGACATAGAAGTTCCTCCTTTTATCTAGAGTCAATATTTAATAGGAATAGTCGCGCTGAGATCAATGTCTCTGCGCAACTATTCAGGATAAGAAAAAGATTGATTGGCTCAATCTTTCTCAATGGTGAGGCAGAATCCTGCAACATCGCCATACCCTTCAACGCCATCGACCTGCACCATGCGGCGGAATTCTTTGCTCTTGGCGCCAGGAAGGCGGAAATCTTCGTTGTCAACCGGCGCAATGGCCACTTCTTTAGGCGGTTCAACCTGTGGCACATAATCGTATGGGTAACGATAGGCACGATAAACCATGTTGGTGGTGATATGGGTGCCGAAGTATGGGCTGATGTATTCCCAAACGATTTCATGATCCGGCGTCACTTCCAGCAAACGACCGTCTGAACCCTCAGTAATCAAGGTATTACCGTTTGGTAGACGCTGAGCGCTGGAAATGTAGCAGCTGTAGAAATGGTCGGCGATGAATGGCTGCATATAGCCAAGGTCCATTGGGCGGCACTGCCATACAATTTCCATTTTCACAGGATCAATTTCAATGACACGGGAATAATCACGAATGGCATTGTTATTGCCAGTTGGTGCCCCAGGATTTGGCACGCCATAGCCGGCCCAGCCGCCGTTGTCAAAGATGAGAATGTTGCCGGCGCCAGGCAGCCCTTTTGGAATCATATGGGCATGATGCTGGCCAATGATTTGGCCGATTTCTTTGGCTTTGCCGGTGCTGTAGTCCGGGCCAAGTTTCCAGACGAGTTGGCCAGTCTTTTTATCGAGAATGGCAATGATGTTGGTCTGACGACCGTCAAAGATGATGTTATCCGGATGGAAGCGCTCGTCGCCAGCGTCGTACCATTTGTTGGGCCCCAGCACACTC
>JAXJBF010000099.1:0-12793 GCA_036303105.1 Peptococcaceae bacterium
CCATTGTTGTGGATGGCTGCGTGGAACCGACGGTGCGTCAGCTGTTGGAAAAGCACGGCGGCTATTTTTTAAGCGACGCCGAAGCCGAGCGCCTCGGCAGCCTGTTTTATTTCAAAGACGGCACTGCCAATCCTGAACCAATCGGCAAAACGGCGCTAGAGCTGGCACGCTGGGCCAAAATCGATGTGCCGCTGGATACGACGGTGCTGCTTGTGAAGCAGAACTATGTATCACTGAACAATCCTTATTCGAAAGAAAAACTGTGTCCGGTGCTGAGTTATTACGTGGAAGACGACTGGATGAACGCCTGTGAGAAATGCATCGAGCTGCTTTTGACCGAACGCAAGGGGCACACCCTTGTGGTGCATTCCAGGGATCAGTACGTTATTGAACAGTTTGCTCTTAAAAAACCGGTGGCGCGCATCTTGGTCAACACCCCGGCTGTGTATGGCAGCATGGGCATGACGACCAACCTTTTTCCGGCGCTGACGCTGGGCAGCGGCATGGCAGGTTATGGGATCACCTCAGACAATGTGTCGCCGCTGAATTTGATTTACGTGCGTAAGGTGGGCTTCGGCGTGCGTCAGATTGACGATCTGAATCTGGGCGCAGTCACGCCGACCGAACCCCTGAACGCTTTGGCTCCTGATACGAACCAGGAGCGCCTGCAGCATTTGCAGACATTGCTTGAACAACTTATAAAGAAGGAATCTTGAAAGAGAGGGACCATCGTGGATATTCGAGAATTTTCCAATAAGATCGCAGAAGCGACCAAGAACATGTCCGACGCAGAACGCCAGTCGCTGATGAACATTTTCGCGTCGGTGTCCAAGGACATTGCCGATGTGGCACCAGCACAGACAGCAGCTGCACCGGCGCCTGCGGCTGAAGCAGCGCCAGAAAGCGGCGAAGAAACGTACACTTATTATTCATCCATTGCAGCAGCCACCACCGAAGTGGACGAAGACGGCGTGCCATTGGGCCCAACGGAACGCCTGGTGAAGCTGAAAGAAAACTTCTTGCAGCAGGTGCCATCTATCACCACCCACCGTGCGCGTGCGGTGACCAAGATCACCAAAGAAAATCCAGGGCTGCCAAAGATTGTGCTGCGTGCCAAGTGCTTCAAGTATTGCTGTGAAACGGCGCCGTTGGTCATTCAGGACAATGAACTCATCGTTGGTGCGCCAAACGGGGCACCACGTGCAGGTGCGTTTTCACCAGACATTGCCTGGCGCTGGATGGTGGACGAAATTGACACCATTGGCGAGCGTCCACAGGACCCGTTCTATATCTCTGAAGAAGACAAGCGCGTCATGCGCGAAGAACTGTTTCCATTTTGGGAAGGCAAGTCGGTCGATGAATACTGCGAAAGCCAGTACCGCGAAGCAGGTGTTTGGGCCTTGTCTGGCGAATCCTTCGTGTCGGACTGCTCCTACCACGCGCTCAACGGCGGCGGCGACTCCAACCCTGGCTACGATGTCATTCTCATGAAGAAGGGCATGCTCGATATTCAGCAGGAAGCCAAGGATCACCTGGCGGCGCTGAGCTATGACCATCCAGACGATCTGGAAAAAATTTACTTCTATAAATCTGTCATCGATACCACCGAAGGTGTCATGATTTATGCCAAGCGCATGTCCGACTACGCGGCAGAACTGGCTGCCAAGGAAACCGATCCAAAACGCAAGCAGGAACTGCTGGAAATTTCCCGTGTCAATGCACGCGTGCCGGCGCACAAGCCAGAATCTTTCTGGGAAGCCATCCAGGCTGTGTGGACCATCGAATCCCTGCTGCCTGTTGAAGAAAACCAGACCGGGATGTCCATCGGCCGTGTGGACCAATACATGTACCCATTCTACAAGCACGATCTGGAAACTGGTGCCCTGGACAATTTCAAAGCCTTTGAACTGGCTGGCTGCATGTTGATCAAAATGTCCGAAATGATGTGGATCACCAGCGAAGGCGGCTCCAAGTTCTTTGCTGGCTATCAGCCCTTCGTCAACATGTGTGTAGGCGGGATCACCCGTGATGGCCGCGATGCCACCAATGAATTGACTTACCTGTTGATGGATGCTGTGCGTCACGTCAAAATCTATCAGCCATCCCTGGCTTGCCGCATTCATCAGAAATCACCGCAGAAATACCTGAAGAAAATTGTCGACGTCGTGCGTTCTGGCATGGGCTTCCCAGCCTGCCACTTTGACGACACCCACATCAAGATGATGCTGGCCAAGGGCGTGTCCATCGAAGACGCCCGTGACTATTGTCTGATGGGCTGCGTGGAACCGCAGAAATCCGGCCGCCTGTATCAGTGGACCTCCACAGCTTACACCCAGTGGCCAATTTGCATTGAGCTGGTGCTCAACAATGGCGTGCCGCTGTGGTATGGCAAGCAGGTCACACCGGATCTGGGCGACATCGACCAGTATAAGACTTACGAACAATTTGAAGCGGCTGTCAAAGAACAGATCAAATACATTACCAAGTGGACCGCTGTAGCGACGGTGATTTCTCAGCGCGTGCACAGAGAGCTGGCGCCAAAGCCATTGATGTCCATCATGTATGAAGGCTGCATGGAAAACGGCCGCGATGTATCTGCTGGCGGTGCCATGTACAACTTTGGCCCTGGCGTTGTGTGGTCCGGGCTGGCCACCTATGCCGATGCCATGGCGGCCATCAAAAAGCTGGTTTACGACGATCACAAATACACGCTGCGCCAGCTCAACGAAGCGTTGAAGGCCAACTTTGTCGGCTACGAACAGGTCAAAGCCGACTGCCTGGCGGCGCCAAAATACGGCAACGACGATGACTACGCCGACTTGATTGCCGCCGATCTGATCAACTTCACCGAAATGGAACATAGAAAATACAAAACCCTGTACTCGGTGTTGAGCCATGGCACCCTGTCCATTTCCAACAATACGCCGTTTGGTCAGATGACCGGCGCCAGCGCTGGCGGCCGTGAAGCCTGGACCCCATTGTCCGACGGCATCAGCCCAACCCAGGGCGCCGATTTCAAAGGCCCTACGGCGATCATCAAAACCATTTCCAAGCTCTCCAACGACAATATGAACATCGGCATGGTGCACAACTTCAAGCTGATGGCAGGGCTTCTGGATACGCCGGAAGGCGAAAACGGCATCATCACGCTGCTGCGCACTGCCTGCGCGCTGGGTAACGGCGAGATGCAGTTCAACTATATGGATAATAAAACGCTGCTGGATGCACAGGCTCATCCAGACCGCTACAAAGATTTGGTGGTGCGTGTGGCTGGCTATAGTGCGTTCTTTACAGAGCTTTGCAAGGACGTTCAGGATGAAATCATCAGCCGAACCGTGTTGACCAAGTTCTAACAGCAGCAGAACAGGAGACAGACGATGGACAACAAACACATCATCGGGCGTAAAGCCTTCATATTTAACAAGCAGAAATACAATCTATATGATGGTCCCGGCGTGAGATCGTTGATCTTTTTCAAAGGCTGTCCCCTGCGCTGCAAATGGTGCGCCAACCCTGAAGGATTGGTGCGGAAGTACCAGATCATGCTCAAGCCAACGGTCTGCGTCAGTTGCGGCGCCTGTGTGCCGGTCTGCCCGCAGCACATCCATCGCATCACCGAAGACGGCGTGCACGAAATCAATCGCATGGTCGACTGCATCGGCTGCGGCGCCTGCGTCAATGCCTGCATGCAGGCGGCGCTGAAGGTGGCTGGTGAGCAGGTGTCGATCAGTGACCTTCTGGACTATGTGGAAGAAGACCGCTGCTTCTATGAACAGTCTGGCGGTGGCGTGACGCTGAGCGGTGGCGAGGTCACCGCTCAGCCGGAAGCCGCCATCAATCTACTGATGGCCTGCAAACAAGAAGGCATTCACACTGCGATTGAAACCTGCGGCTACACCCGTAAGGACACCTTGTTAAAGATTGCCGAATTTGTCGACTTGTTTCTCTTTGACATCAAGCACATGGACCCGGACCGCCATCTGGCGCTGACCGGCGTGCGCAATGAAACCATCCTCGACAATTTGGAAACCCTTCTTTTGACGCGCCGCAACGTCAAGGTGCGCATGCCGCTGTTAAAAGGCATCAACGACAGCGAAGCGGAGATCCGCGCCGTGATTGATTTTCTCATGCCTTTCCGCGAGCTGCGAAATTTCAAGGGCATCGATCTTCTGCCGTATCACAAGCTGGGCGTGAACAAATACGTGCAGCTGGGCATGGACTACGCCATTGACGGCGACCCAAGCCTGAGCGATGAAGATTTGGACCGCATCGAAGGCTGGATCAGCGGCAGCGCATTTCCAGTGTCTGTGATCCGGCATTGATGAAGTGAGGTGGATGTTGTGAATGAAAAAACCATTGACCGCATCATTCAAGAGTCGGTGCCAGGCAAGCAGATCACCATTGCACATGTGATTGCGGCACCGATGCCGGAGATTTACGAGCGCCTGGGCATTGATGGCAAGGGCGCGCTGGGCATTCTCACCCTGACGCCCTGCGAAACGGCCATCATTGCTGCCGATGTTGCCACCAAGGCGGCGGAGGTGGAGATTGGCTTCCTCGATCGTTTCACCGGCTCGGTCATTCTCTCCGGCGATGTGCAGAGCGTGGAGACGGCGCTTTTGGCTGTCACCGACACCCTGAAGCGGCTGCTCCATTTTGACACTGTGGCTGTGACCAAGACATGAAGCGCAAACGCATCATGATCATTGGCCCCCAGGGCGCTGGCAAAACTTCGCTGGCCAACTGGCTGAATGGCGTGCAAAAACCGCTGCGGCGCACAGCCGATGTTCTCTATGGCGCGCGCACGCTGGAAGTGCCGAGCGCTTATCTGGAAAACACCTGGATGTATCGCCATTTGATTGCACTGTCGCAGGACGCCTGGTGCATTGTGGTGATGGTGGACCAGTCCAAGCCCCAGGCGCTGTATTCGCCAGGCTTTGCGAGCGCTTTTCGCTGTCCGCTCATCGGCGTCATCGGCAAATGCGACTGCCGCCCGGCGCATCGGCCGCAGCTCGTCAGGCAGCTGGAGACCATTGGCGTGGAACCACCGTATTTTGCCATCAGCATGGCAACAGGCGAAGGGCTTCAGGCTTTGCAAATGTACTTAGAACACTTAGAGGGAGGAAGGGCCAGCGATGAGATTCATCACAGAATATGATTTAAGGGCGCAGTACAACGCGCAGCCCTTTACGACCTACAAGCCAAAGCAGGATGAACGGCTGACGCCAGGCGCCAGACAGTTCCTCCTTGACCGCGGCATTGATCTTTATAGTGCAGAGACAGCGCCAAAGGCGGCGTGCAAACCTGCCGCGCCGGAAGCTTCGGCAGCGCAGAAACTCCTGCGTCTCAAGCTGGACGGCCTGCGGCTGCGGTTCCTTTTGATGACCCGCGAGATCCTGGCGTCGGATCTTCTTCTGGCGCAGCAGCTGACAGCGCTCGCGCGGCAGTTGTCGCTCTTGATGCTCTTTGTGGACGGCAAGTGCGAGGTGGCTGATTTGTACTGCCAGCCTTGCGCTGGCATCAATGAGGACAACATGGGGCACAGTCTTGACGAATGTGTGGACGTCAGCGCGTTTTGCATGCAGCTGGAAAATGGCCGCGTGCTGTTGCTTTTGGCAGCGCTGCAAAACGATCTGCGCGTTTTTGCCTGTGAGTTGGGCACGATGGCTGAGCTGCCGGCAGTGACGGAGCCCCTCGCCGCAAAGATCAATCAACTCATCAACCGTTTGTCGCAAATGATCTGTACAGCAATGGGAGGCAGAGCATGTCAGAAAAAAGCATGACCTTTGAGTACTGTGACAAGATGGTCGCAGATTTTGAAAAAGCAATCGCATCGCCGGTGTGTGACAAATCATCGGTGTATTACACCGGCGTGGATCTGGGCACCGCCTGTGTGGTGATTGCTGTGTTGGATGAAAACAAACGCCCTGTCGCCGGCGCCTATCGTTATGCCGATGTGGTGCGTGACGGCATGGTGGTGGACTATATTGGCGCTGTGCAAATCGTTCGCGAATTGAAAGAAGACATCGAAGAACAGCTGGGCGTGGAGTTGATCAACGCTGCTGGCGCCATTCCTCCAGGCACCGATCTGCTCGACGGCGGCGCTGTGAAAAACGTTATTCAAGGTGCAGGCTTTGAATGCACCAACCTTCTCGACGAATCGACGGCCGCCAATTTGGTGCTGCAGATGAAAAATGGTGCGGTGGTCGATATTGGCGGCGGCACCACAGGCATTTCTATTTTTAAAGATGGCGAGGTCGTGTACATCGCCGATGAACCAACAGGCGGCACCCATTTTTCACTGGTTGTCGCCGGCGCCTATGGCAAGCCGTTCGCCGAAGCAGAAGTGTACAAGCGTGACCAGGCCCACCACCGCGAGCTGATGCCAGTGGTGCAGCCGGTCATCGATAAGGTGGCCACCATCATCAAACGGCACATTGCCGATCATCAGGTCGATGATCTGGCGCTGGTCGGCGGCACCTGCTGCTTTACTGGCATCGAGGACGTCATCGCCAAGAAAACCGGCGTGCCAACCCACAAACCAGCCAACCCGATGTTTGTGACGCCGCTGGGCATTGCCTTGAGCTGCGAGCCGCAAGAGATGGAGGCGTGAGCACAGTGGACATTCGCATCATTAAATCGCCGTCGCCAGGGGCCATCGACATTCTTCTGCGGCGCAAAGGATCGGCCCGCAGCGACATGCCGCCCTGCAGCGATGCCATTGGCCTGGTGCAGGGCAAGATGATCGACATGGTGGTGGCTGCCGACATTGCAGAAAAGGCGGTCGGCGTTACGGTGGAGGACATCCGTGGCAGCTGTCCGCAGAACATGATACTGCTGGCGATTTTCGGCGACACAGCGTCGGTGGAATCGGCGCTGCAGCAGATTCGCGACGAAATCAAAGGAGGCACGCGTTACCAATGATTACAGCAAAACTCATCGGCCATATTTGGTCGACGCGCAAGGCAGAATCCCTCAATGGCTATAAGCTGATGCAGGCAGAATGCATCGGCGGCGGGCCGGACGATGGCAAGCGCATCATTGTGGTGGACATCATCAGCGCCGGCATCGGTGACCGTGTCATCATCACCACAGGTTCGTCGGCCCGGCGCATGCTGGGCAGCGATGATGTGCCGGTGGACGCGGTGGTCGTCGGGATCATTGACGAAGATTGTGATTTTGAATAAAGCGGGGTGTGAGAATGGACCTTATCAATCAGATCAGAGAGGCGGGTATCATTGGCGCCGGTGGCGCAGGGTTTCCGACGCATGCAAAACTCGCCGCTGAAGCAGAGTATATTTTAATGAATGCCGCAGAATGCGAGCCATTGCTGCGTGTAGACCAGCAGCTGATGGCAGTCTGCGCCGACGAAATCCTTCAAGGGTTTGCCATGGCGGGCCGTACTGTGCATGCAAAAAAAGCGATCATCGGGATCAAAAAGAAGCATGGTGATGTCATCGCACATTTGCAGACACGCATTCAGGCCCTGCATTTGGAGAAGGAAGTAGAAATCGGTGAACTGCCGGATGTGTACCCAGCAGGTGACGAGCAGGTGCTCGTTTACGAGCTGACAGGGCGCGTGGTGCCGGAAGCCGGGCTGCCGATCATGGTGGGCTGCGTGGTGGTCAACTCAGAAACGGCGCTCAACATTTATAAGGCCAGCCAGGGGCAGGCTGTGACAGAAAAATACATCACCATTGCCGGTGATGTGCCGCAGCGCCTGACGGTCAAGGTGCCAGTGGGTACGCCGATTCTCGATGTGCTGAAGCTGAGCGGCATCGACGATTTCAGCAACTACGCCGTTATCGATGGCGGCCCAATGATGGGGCCGGTGATGAAAGAGCTTGGCGGCTATGTGAGCAAAAAGAACAAAGGCTTTATCATTCTGCCAAAGGATCATTTCCTGATTCGCAAGAAATCCACAACGGCACAGCAGGCCAAGAAAGTCAACAAGGCCGCCTGTGAACAGTGCCGCATGTGCACCGACCTGTGCCCAAGATATCTTTTGGGCCACAACATGCAGCCTCATAAAATGATGCGGGCGCAAAGCTATCCTTTTGGCGAAGCGGAAGGGCTGCAGATGGCGTACCTGTGCTGTCAGTGTAACCTGTGCGAGCTCTTTTCCTGCCCAGCAGGGCTGCATCCGAAGATGGCCAACATGTCCATCAAGGCGATGCTCGCCAAGGACAACATCCGCTATCAGAGAACGCAGGAGCATTTTTCGGCGCGCAGCGTGCGTGAATACCGGCTGGTGCCAAGCAAGCGTCTGATTGCACGCCTGGGCCTGCGTGATTTTGATAAGCCAGCGCCGCTCAGCGAGATCACGCTGACGCCAGAGGTGGTGCGCATCAGCACACGGCAGCATGTGGGCGCACCGGCGCAGCCAATGGTGAGCGTGGGCCAGCATGTGGAGGCGGGTCAGATGATCGGCAGCATTCCTGCCGACAGCCTTGGCGCTGCCATTCACGCGAGCGTGAGCGGCAGTGTGATAACAGTGACACCAGATTATATTGAGATAAGGAGACAGTAACATGCGCGCGATAGGAATGGTTGAATTTAATAGTATTGCTAGAGGCATCTACGCAGCCGATCAAATGGCAAAGATTTCTGATGTCGAATTTGCAGCGGCCACTTCGACCTGCCCAGGAAAATACATCGCCATTGTACACGGCGATGTGGCAGCCGTCGAAGATTCGGTGCGCATTGGTGAACGCATGGCCGAAGAATTCTTTGTCGACTCGATCATCATTCCAAACGTGGATGCCGGCGTGTTCCCAGCGATTTCCGGGGCAACGATGCCGGAACGCGTGCAGGCGGTCGGCATTATGGAATCGTTTTCAATGGCGACAATGATCGTGTGTGCCGATGCCATCCTGAAAGCGGCAGAATTGGAACCGATTGAGCTGCGTCTGGGCAACGGTCTGGGCGGTAAGAGCTACTTCACCTACACTGGCGACGTGGCTGCGGTGCAGGCAGGCACCGATGCCGGCAAAGCCATTGCGATGGAAAAGGGACTGCTCATCAACGCGGAAGTGATCCCATCGCCATCGGAATTGCTGATTCCAACCCTGTTATAATACGACGCACGTTCCATTCTCTGGGAAAGGATGTGATTCTGTGAAAAAACTGATTTGTGCAAAGGACGTTGAGCACTGTGTGCAAAACGGCGAGACGGTGATTCTCATTGACAGCAACACGCTGATCACACCATCAGCGCGGGACGCTGCCGCACAGGCGAACGTCACCTTCCGCGAAGGTGGTGCAGCTGGCGAAAGCGACGGCGCGGCGTGTCCGGCTGCGCAGCCAGCCAGCGACAACGAGATCATTTACAAGGCGCTGCAAATCCTTCTTGAAAAAGGCTTGCTCGGCCAGCTGGCCAATCTGCCAGGGCTCGAGGTGCCCTATGTGTCTGAAAGTGATGGTACCGGCATGCTCAAGCTGGTGCGCGGCAACACCGCAGCGTGGCAGCCATTGGATACCGGTCATGCTGGTGACCAGGTGTTTTACAACGAACTGATTACAAACGGCGATGGCGTGCCGCTGACTGCTGGATTTATGAAGATTGAGGGCTGCTCGTTTTCCTGGGACGTGGCGCTGCAGGAAATCTATTACGTCATCGAAGGTGTGCTGACTGTGGAAAAAGATGGGCGTGTGTTCACCGCTCACGCAGGTGACTGTCTGCTCTTCAAGCGCGGCGCCCACTTAACGTTTGGCACACCGGAGCAGGTAAAAGTCTTTTACGTGACACATTGATTGACAACGAAGGAGGAACGTCATGGAAGCGTTAGGAATGATTGAAACCTATGGCCTGGTGCCAGCCATCGAAGCGGCCGACGCCATGCTGAAAGCTGCTGAAGTGCGGCTTTTGGAAAGAACGTTTGTCAAAGGCGGCTTGGTCACCATCACTGTGACGGGAGATGTGGCGGCTGTGAAGGCGTCGGTGGATGCCGGAGCAGCAGCGGCATCACGCCTAGGCGAACGCGCGCTTGTGACCCAGCATGTCATCCCACGGCCTCATCCGGAAGTGGGCGAAACGATTGTGAATGCCGTGCCGCTGATTGAGCAGCGTGCAGCGCAGGAACAGGGAGAGTGTCCCAGGCGAGGCCTGAGTGAACCAAAATCTGCCGATGGGCAGCCGACGACGCCGTTGAAGCTTGCTGCAAACAGCCTGTCCAAAGCGATCGTCGATCGCCTCGTTGAAGCACATGGACTGGAAGCGGTGATGAACGCGCTGACATCCTGCCGCGTGGCACTCTTGCGCCGATTGGCTCGTGACTACGAAGGGCTGGATCTGGGCGAAACGACACGCACAAAAGCAAATAAAAAACAATTATTAGCGGCTTTATACAGCCATTATGAAAATAGACAATAACATCAGAAGGAGGTTGTAGATCATATGGAAACTATCGATTATGATTTACGCTCGGTACAGGAAGCCAGAAATCTTGCGCGCAAAGGGCAGATCGCCACTGAACGCCTGGCAACTTATACCGAAGAGCAGATTGACCGGATCATTCGCAACATGGTCCGTGTGGCAGAGGAAAACGCTGTTTCCCTGGCACAGATGGCAGTAGAAGAAACCGGCTTTGGGAAAATTGCCGACAAAACGTACAAAAACCACATGGCATCAACGCTGGTGTACAACGCCATCAAAGACATGAAAACCATCGGCGTCATCCACGAAGACCCAGTGGCAGGCACCATGGACGTGGCCGATCCTGTTGGGCTTTTGATGGGCATTGTGCCATCCACCAACCCAACCTCAACCGCCATTTTCAAGTCCATCATCGCAGTCAAATCCAGAAACGCCATCGTTTTCTCGCCGCATCCATCCGCTGTCAAATGCACCTCTCGTGCTGCTGAACTGATGGCACAGGCAGCCGTTGAAGCTGGCGCACCGGAGAACACCATCGGCTGCATCACCATGACATCCATGCCAGCCACCAACGAGCTGATGCATTGCAAGGAAGTAAAGATGATCATTGCTACCGGTGGTCCTGGCATGGTTAAGGCGGCTTACAGTGCCGGCAAACCTGCGCTGGGTGTTGGCGCGGGCAACTCTCCAGCCTACATTGAACGCACCGCCAACATCAAACAGGCCGTGACCAACATCATCGCCAGCAAGACCTTTGACTATGGCACCATCTGTGCATCGGAACAGTCCATCATCTGTGAAGAATGCAACAAAGATGCGGTCATTGCTGAACTGAAAAACCAAGGCGCTTATTTTATGAGCACCGAGGAAACCGACAAAGTGTGCAAGCTGCTCTTCAAGAATGGCCATGCCATGAATGCGAAATTCGTTGGCCGCTCACCACAAGTGATCGCAAGCGCTGCTGGAATCAGCATCCCGGCCAACACCACCGTATTGATCGGGGCCCAGGGCGGCGTCGGCGAAGGCTATCCGCTTTCCTATGAAAAACTGACGACGGTGCTGGCGTTCTATGTGGTCAAAGATTGGCACGAAGCCTGCGACCTCAGCATTGAATTGCTGCAAAACGGCATCGGCCACACCATGAGCCTGCACACCGAAGACAGAAACATCATCCTCGAATTTACCCGCAAGCCAGCTTCCCGCATTCTCGTCAACACCGGCGGCAGCATGGGCGGCACCGGCGGCAGCACGGGCCTCTTCCCATCTTTCACGCTGGGCTGCGGCACCTGGGGCGGCAGTTCCACGTCGGAAAACGTCAGCCCAATGAACCTTATCAACATCAAAAAGGTGGCCTTCGGTCAAAAAGCCTGCGCTACCATGGCAGCTGACGACCCAACCTTCAACCATCCAGAGCTGGCGCAGCTCACAGGCGCAAACGGCAGCAGCTGTCAGGCACCATCCACCTGTGCACGCACGTCAACCGTCGGTGCTGGCGCACAGTACCTGACCCCAGAACAGTATCAGAATGGCGGCGCGTCTACGGGCTGCTGCAACGGTGCCAAGGTCAGCGACCAGCCGATTGATGCCAACCAGCTGAACGACATCATCAACATGCTTGCCAAAGCGCTGCGAGGTGAATGATCATGGCCAGTAAGGATTACGAAGCCATTTTAGATGCGCTGCTCGCGGCAGTGCAGGCAGCAGCGAAGAATACACCAGCATCGCAGGCAGGCGACGAGATCCCTGTGGGGATTTCCAACCGTCACGTGCATCTGTCACAAAGTGACGTGGAGCGGCTTTTTGGCATCGGCTATCAACTAACGCCGATGAAGGATCTTTCTCAGCCAGGCCAGTTTGCCTGCAAGGAAACCGTCACCCTCTGCGGCCCAAAGGGCGCCATTGAAAAAGTGCGCGTGCTGGGACCAGCCCGCAGCCAGACGCAGATCGAACTTTTGGCAGGCGACGGTTTCAAACTGGGCGTGAAAGTGCCGGTGAGACTGTCCGGCGACTTACAAGGCACGCCAGGTCTCACCATCGTTGGTCCGCGCGGCTCGGTGCAGACGACAGAAGGGGCCATTGCGGCACAGCGCCATATTCATATGACGCCGGCCGATGCGCAGCATTTTGGCGTGCAGGATGGACAGCTGGTGTGTCTCAAAGTGGAGGGTCCACGCGGCGGCATCTTCAGCAAGGTGGCCATTCGTGTGACCAATAGCTCCCAGCTTGAATGTCATCTGGACATGGAAGAAGCCAACGCCATGGGCGTCACGTCAGCGACAACTGTAAAAATTGTGAAGTAATAAAATTAACGTTATATATTTTTTAGGAGGAATTCAACATGACAAAGAATGAAGCACTCGGTATGATCGAAACCAAAGGTTTAGTAGGCGCCATTGAAGCAGCAGATGCCATGGTTAA
>JAXJBF010000100.1:0-10448 GCA_036303105.1 Peptococcaceae bacterium
AAATCCTTGAGATGCAGCATTTCTACACGCTTGTTGCCACTGGCACGGGCAAACTTTTTCAGGTCCAGTTCCTGGTTCGATGGAATCACCCCAACGACGGGGCCCGTCTTGTCGCCAACAGCGACCAGCGTTTTAAACACCTGATCCACAGGCCGCGACAATTCATCTGCCACATGCACCGCATCAAGCGCATCCTCGCGCCACGCATAGTGATACACATTGTAAGGCACCTTGGCACGTTCCACAATGCGCATGGCATTGGTCTTCTTTTCTTTTTCTTTACTCATGAGCGTCTACCTCCAAAAAGCGCTGCACGTGTTCACACGCTGCTTCGCCCAGGCGCAGTCCTTCGGCGTAAAATTCTGAAGCCGCCGACAGGCTCACACCGTAACGGCGCAGATTCGTACTTTCCACCATTGGCGCTACAATCAAGGCACGGCCGTCACGCTCGAGCGCATGCAGCCGTACCAATTCACGATTGTAGTGCAGATGACTCAGAAGGTACGCGTTGCGCGTCATTGGTTTGTCTGACAGCGCCAGCGCCACACTTGGCGTCAGGTGTGGACGCGCCATGTTGTAGGCAATCGGATGGGTCTGAATGACCACAATCCGCTCACAGCCATCGGCCAGCGCCTGGCTCACCGGCAGCGGATCAGCAATGCTGCCATCGTAATAGGTGCGTTCCACCAGCTGCACCGGCTCACCCATGCCTGGGAACGTCACCCCGGCGCGCAGGAACTGACGCAGGTGCTTCTCTTTTTCCACGCCCTCCAACGGCCAAAACATGCTGTCGCCATTATCAGAACGGGTCGCTGCCATGCGCAGTGTTCCTGATGCCGCTGTAAATGCATCCATATCAATGGGCTGTGCGTTCAGCACCGTATCCAAAAACGCAGGCCCATCAATGACACGTTCACCTTTGAACATGCCCAGGCGGCCAATGTCGCCATGAACATCAAAATATTCGCCATAGGCGGCCTCCAAGGCATCGCTCTGGCGCGCACGGAAATAAGCCGCTGCCACGCTGCCCAGAGAAACAGCCGCCGTGTAAGGAAATGTGATGCCGGCATCGGCCCAGGTTTTGAGCACGCCGAAACTAAAGGCACTGCGCAAGGCGCCGCCTTCGATGATCAAACCCGTTTTCATGCCTCTTCCTCCTCTCGCCAGCCTTTACACACATCCACCCAGCCTTTGGCTTGAGAAGCCGTTTCCAGCTCAGCCGGGGTCATGGTTGCCATGCTCGCCGGGCTGCCGCATGCCGGATAAATATGGTCAAAGCGCTGCATCGATACATCCAAATACACCGGCACATCGCTCGGCAGCGCAAAAGGACACACCCCGCCAATAGGATGCCCTGTCAGGTTGCGCACATCGTCGCCCTTAAGCATGCTGGCTTTAAAGCCAAAATGACGCTTGAACATGCCGCTGTTGATCTTGCCATCACCGGCCGTAACAACAATGAGGGCGCCGCCGTCCGGTGTTTTAAAACTCATACTTTTTGCGATTTGTGCTTCCTGACAGCCAATGGCGGCCGCCGCCAACGGCACCGTAGCGGTTGCACCTTCCGCAAATTCATGAACGCGCTCTGCAAAGCCAAATGGCGCCAAATACGCTTTCACACGTTCTGTATTCTCAGTCATACCCTCGTCTCCTTCCACTCAAAACCGCAGACTGACCTCACCTGAAGCCACCGTCTTTGTGTGACCGTCTGCCGTTTCTACGATTAATGCGCCGCTGTCGTCCAGCCCACGCACATGCACTTGCTCCCGTTCCTTGCCGCGCTCTAAAACCACATCGCGGTCGAGCACGAAAAGATGGGAACGGTAACTCTCAAAATACGCCCGCGCTGGCAAATTTTCCGCAAAAGGACGGAAACGCTGCAGCACCTCCGCCGCCAGTCGATTGCGCACCTCGCTGGTGAGCGGCTCGGTATAAATGCTGGCCGCAATGTTTTCCAACCCCTCTGGAAAACCACCTTCCGGCGGCGCCACATTGATGCCAATACCAACCACCGCATAACGCAGCCGTTGTTCTTCCACCCCAACCGCTGCTTCAGTGAGGATGCCGCTGACCTTGCGCTCTTCAACAAAACAGTCGTTGACCCATTTGATGCCAACCGTCATGCCGCAGACGGCTTCAATGCTTTCAGCCACCGCCGTTGCTGCAGCGATCGTCAAAAGATTCGCCTCGCGCACGTCACAATCTGGGCGCACAATCGCGCTCATGTAAATGCCGCTGGCCTGCGGCGAATAAAACACACGGCCCAGTCGTCCGCGGCCAGCCGTCTGACTGTCTGCCAGCACCACCGTCCACGCCGGCGCGCCAGCTTCTGCCAGCGTACGGGCACGGATGTTCGTCGAATCAACCACCGCGTGATACTCCAGCTTGAACGGCGATTCTTTCGGCAAAAATGCCGCCACGCCTTCCGCGCTCAGCGAATCGCCGGCAGCCAACAGCCGATAACCGCAGTTGGTCCGCGCATCGATATCGTACCCCTCACTGCGCAGCTTGTCAATCGCCTTCCAGACCGCATGCCGAGACACCGACAGCCGATCTGCCAATGCCTGACCTGAGATGTACTCATTTGGCTCTGCGCGCAGTGTGCGCAGCACCTCTTCTTTGACGCCCATAAGCGGCTCCTTTCCGAAAAAAAGCAAAAAAGGCCTTCTATTATAGCAATAGAAGACCTTGAAAATTCATTTACGCGTTTTCCTTTGCGATCTTGCAAAGATCTGCGAAAGCAGCAGCGTCATTGGTAGCCAATTCAGACAGCATCTTTCTGTTGATATCGATACCAGCAACCTTGAGGCCGTGGATCAGGGTGCTGTAGCTGAGGCCGTTCTGACGAGCACCAGCGTTGATACGAGCGATCCAGAGCTTGCGGAAGTCACGCTTGCGCAGTCTTCTGTGTTCGTATGCATACTGGCCGGATTTCATAACGGCTTCATGAGCCACACGGAAAACCTTGGAACGGTCGCCGTAGTAACCCTTAGCCTGCTTTAATACTCTTTTATGTCTTTTGTGGGTGTTGACACCGCGTTTAACTCTTGCCATTTATCTTATACCTCCGATATCCTTAGATCATTTTGCTGAGACGCTTGGAATCGCCCTTGGCCATAATTGCGCTCTTGCGCAGGTTGCGTTTACGCTTAGGGGATTTCTTTTCGAGAATATGGCTGGTGTAGCCATGGTTTCTTTTGATTTTACCGGTACCGGTCTTAGAAAAACGCTTTGCGGCACCTCTATGGGTTTTCATCTTAGGCATTAGAATGTTCTCCTCTCAAATCGCTTATTTCTTTTCTTTATCTTTTTCGCGCAAAGGCACGAGCATCATTGTCATGTTGCGGCCTTCGACCTTCGCTTCCTTCTCTACCTTTGCCACATCGGCAACTTCGGCAGCAACGCGGTCGCACAATTCTTTCCCTGCTTCTGGACGGGTGACTTCACGACCACGGAACATGATCGTAACCTTCACCTTGTCGCCAGCAGCCAGGAACTTGGCTGCGTTGCGCACCTTGGTATTGAAGTCGTGATCTTCAATGTTTGGACGCAGTTTCACTTCCTTGATTGAGATCACTTTCTGATTTTTGCGGGTCTCGCGTTCTTTCTTGTTCTGTTCGTATCTGTACTTGCCATAATCCATGATGCGGCAAACTGGTGGCTTTGCACCAGGGGACACCTCAACGAGGTCCAGCCCTCTTTCGTCAGCCATCTTCATTGCATCACGTGGATTCATGACGCCAACCTGAGTTCCCTGTTCGTCGATGACACGGATCTCACGGCAACGAATCTGTTCGTTCACGCGCAATTCCTTGCTGATTGTTATCACCTCCATCAATTTTCCCAATAAAAAAACGGGTGTGCGCCACCCGTTGACAGATCAAAATAACGACAGCAGCCACAAAGGCGCTATCTTTCTATCACTGCGACCAACAGCCACTTGCGGCGGAGGGTGAGAAACGGATGGTTTCTGCTTTCTGCATCGTTTTATATCATACCATAGCAGCCAGACGCTGTCAAGGATTTCCACCAGTTTTTTCACCATTTCCCGCCGCTTACGGTCTCCTGCGATGCCCCGCCGCCTCCGCGCCAAGCAGATCGAGAAAGGGCAGCGCGCCCAACTATTTCTTGCGCTTCTTTTTCACCTGTGGAAATGCGCCCACGCAGACGCCCAGTGCCATTCCCAGGCCCACGCCAGTCGCCAGATTGTCAAAAAGAGAGCCAATCCCGGCGCCAATCGCCAGACCGATACACAGCCATGTAGCCAGACGCTGATCCGTCTGATCGCTCTCATTGTCTTCTGTCGGCGAAGGTTCGTTTTTTTCCTCGTTGGTTTTCATCTGAGCGCCTCCTTCCTTCATCGCGCAGCTGCCGCGTGGGTTCCATCGTCGGTATAGTTGATCAGCAATTTATCGCCAAGTTCAATGGTCGTGCTGCCATCCGGAATGATGTAATCGCCGTCGCGCTGGATGAGCACAATCAGCGCATTTGGCCGGTGCGGCATGGTGGCAATGGTCATTCCTGGCACCACGTCCTCTTCCTCGATGACCTTTTCCACCAGCGTGATGTCCGGCGGCGCGTCACCCTCAATGAGCGCACAGAGGATGAGCACATCGCCCGCCTTGAGCACCGTGTTGCCCTTCGGCACCATCTCCGTCTCGTCACGGTTGAGGCTGATCAAAATCGAGCCCGGCGGCAGTGTAATGTCCATGATGCGCTTATTGACCCAGTCATGGTCCGGCGTAATCTCAAACTGAATAAAATTGACCGGTGTTTCATCCACATAGTCGGTAAAGGTTTTGAAAACGTTGCCGCCTTCATCGATCATATTCAGCTTGCGCGCCACCATCGGCAAAAGCGAGCCTTGGAAGGCGATCGAGAACAGCACCACGCCAAAGACAATGTGGAACATGTCGTTCTCCATCTCCACCGGATAAATCACTGCGATGATCGCAAACACCACCGACGCTGCCCCGCGCAGGCCAGCAAACGATACCAATACCCGCCGCGCCAAACTGCCGCCGAAGGGACGCATCAGCACATGCGTCACCAGTGGACGCGCCACAAAGGTCAAAAACAGCGCAATCGCCAGCGCCTGCGGCAGCACATCCAACAGACGGGATGGAAACGACAACAGCCCCAGCAGGAAGAAAAGCATCGAGTCAAGAATCCCCGTCACGCCGTCAAAAAACGGCACCAACGTGCGCCGCTCCGGCAGCACACTGTTGCCCAATAAGAGCCCCACAATGTACACACTCAAAAAGCCATTGCCGCCCAGCGCCTGCGGCAGTGCATAGCCAAACAGCGCCACTGCCACAATGAAAATCGTCTGCGCTTCGGCATAGTGGAACATATCACGTGCCAGCGCCCAGTGTGCCAGAAAGCCAATGCCAAAACCAAACACCAGCCCCAAAATCAGCTGTGTGGCAAACATGGTGCCAATCTCACCAGCAGTGATGCCGCCGCCCATGGCCGTTAAAAGAATGATCGTCAGCATGTAGGCAAAAGGGTCATTGGACCCGCTCTCCACTTCCAAGAGCGAGGCGGTGTTTTCTTTCAGCGCCAGGTTGCGGGAACGCAGCACCGAGAACACCGACGCCGCATCGGTGGAGGACAGCAGCGCCCCGCAGAGCAGCCCTTCCAGCATCGGCATGCCCAGCACATAGTAACAGAAGAGCCCCACCAGCCCAGCAGTGGCCACAGTGCCCAGGCTCGACAAGAGAATCGCCACGCCAGCCACCGGCTTGGCAACCTTCCAGCTTGTCCCAAAGCCGCCGTAAAACATGATGATGGCCAACGCCACCGTGCTCAGCTCCTCAGCGAAGCGATAATCGTCAAAGGGGATGTTCAAAAGCCCATCCGAGCCAAACACCATCCCCAGAACAATGAACGCCAAAAGTGAAGGAATGCCTATGCGCACGGTGACCTTTTTCAGGATCGTGCAAACCAAAAGCACCAGAGCAATGAACAGCATGAGAATAGGTAACGATACTTCCATACAATTCCTCCTTCATGGTTTTATAATGAGCGGTCAAGACCGCAAAATGACCTAGCACTTTATTTTACCACACCGACGCCATCCCTCGCCACACCCGACGGTTATTTTTACCCAATGCCGAAAACTGCCGCACAAAAAAAGCGCGAACAGGAAGACGTCCTGTCCGCGCACCGCCATAAACACAAACGCTGTGCCATGCGACCTGCGCTCAGCCATTGATGCTGTCAATGCCTTTGAGGCAGCTGCCAGTGCGACGGCCATGGCGCAGCACAACCACCCAAAGCAGCGCCGCCACAAGGGCAAACACAACAAGCAGCGCACCAAGGCCATGCACGTAGTTGCTGCTGATGACCGGCGCCAGCATCATGCCCAAACTGCCAAGCACCGTATTCACAAAGTTGATCAGCGCCGAGGCAGAACCCGTGTCACGCTCCTGCTGGTTGAGCAGGATGGCGGTGCTCATTGGGCGCAGCGCGCTTTCAATAATCGTAAAAGGCAGGAAGCAGAGCATGAAAGCCAACGGCAGCAGCGTGCCAAAGACAAGCAACAGCACCCCGCTTGCAGCAGTAACAATCAGGCACACGTTCATCATTGTCCGCGGCGTAACATGACGCACTGCCTTTACATAGAGAATCGGCCCGAGGATCGCCGCTGCCGAGTTGAAAGCAAAATAATAGCTGTAACTGGTCTCCGACAACCCAAAGAAATCAATGTACACATAGGAGCAGACAGCGATATAGCCCATATAAGGCGCAGCAAGCATCGCCGCCGAGCAAAGAAAGCCAGTAAAGCTTGGATTGCGGCCGACATCGATCAGCAAGCCAAGACTCCCGGCCAGGCTGCCGCCGTAGCGCTCTTCGACTGGCAGCGTTTCTTTGAGAAAGACGACGGCCACGGTGCAAATGGCGCCCAACACCGCCAGCACGGCAAAAGTAGCGCGCCAGCCAGCATGGGTGACAATGAAAGCACCGACGATTGGCGCCAGCATTGGCGCAATCACCGCCATCGCCTGAACAATGGCGAGAATGGTATCACGGGTGCGGCGGTCGAAGCAGTCTTTGATCATGGCTGTGGAAATAGCCACCATGCAGCCAGCACCCAGTGCCTGCAGCACACGCGCAGCGATCAACAACCAAATGCTCGTGGCCAACGCGCAGCCTGCGCTGAACAGCGCATACACCAGGGTGCCTGCCAGCAATAAGGTTTTGCGGCCATATTTGTCGCTGAGTGGTCCGAATACCAGCGTGCCCACAGCCATAAAGAAGAAAAAGCCAACAAGCGTCAGGTTGACCATGGATTCTGTCGTTCCAAAAGCTGCGGTCATGTGCGGCACCGCCGGCAGGTACATATCCAGCGACAGCGGCACAATCATGTTCATGCAGGCAATGAGAACGATCACGAATGTTTTGTTCACAAGAATTCCTCCCTAAAACGCCGGAAAAAAATAAAAAGGACCTGACAAGATCGCAGACATTTCAGTCCGCAGCCTTATCCGGTCCTTGTAACACCTATTCCGGCAATAACCATGATAATCTGAAACCCTGCAGCGCTGCCGCACAGTCTCAGGCACCCCTATCGTATCAATCCTGCCAATGATTGTCAAGCATCAGGCAGCCACATGCAGCACATCTTTCATGGGCGTCATGTTGCACACAGTTAACTTTCGTCCGATTCGGCAGTTTTTTGACCCGTTTCCATCTTTCACAGCGGCAGCAGGTTCGCTATTGTATAGCTAACATTAGCTTAAATTAAGCTTAAACCCCGCAGCCTCGGCTGCGTCCATTAAAAGGAGGATGATTATGTACAAACCTAAGAAAGCCATTGCCGCGGTCTGCGCGGCGGCGATTCTAATGAGTCCAACCGGCGCCCTGGGCGCGTCGGCGGCAGATTACACCGATTTTCCCAACGATTGGTCCTCGGCAGCACTGACCCGCGCCATCGACAATGGCCTGCTCGGCGGCGTGGGTGAAGGCCGCATTGCACCACAGGGCCTGCTCACCCGTGCGCAAATGGCCGCGATCATCAACCGCGCCTTTGCAAGCAGCGCCGAGGCGCCCCTTGACGGCTACAGCGATGTGAACAGCGCAGCCTGGTACCGCAACGACATGGCCAAAGCTGTGCAGATGGGCACGTTTTCCGGTTCCGGCAACGGCATGCTCGAACCAGAGCGCGCCATCTCCCGCGAAGAAGCCTTTTCCGTGCTGGCACGCGCCTTTGCCTTAAAAGACGGCGACACCAGCGTGCTGACGGCATTCAGTGACGGCGACAGCGTCTCCAGCTGGGCGAAAGGCACCGTCGCCGCCATGGTTGGCGGCGGCTACGTCAACGGCAGCGACGGCGCACGTCTAAATCCGCAGGCCTCCATCACCCGTGCCGAGTTTGCCGCCGTGATGAACAACCTCGTGGCGCAGTACATCGACGCTGCAACCGTGCCGCAGGACGGCGGCGTCATCGAAGGGAACGTCATTGTGCGCCAAAGCGGCGCCAACCTCTCCGGCCTGACCATCAAAGGCGATCTCATCATTGCCGACACCGCCGACAAGATGCAGCTGGATAAGGTCACCGTGGAAGGACGCATTGTCGTGCGCGGCGGCGGCGACACCCTGATCCTGAACGAAAGCCGCGCCAAAGGCGTGGTCGTGAACAACCCAAACCATGCCGCTGTGCTTAATGCCACTGGCGGTGAGCTGGGCACAGTCACCGTGCAGAGCGACCTCACCCTGGCTGCTGGCAGCCTTGACAACGTGCAGGTGAACAAAACGGCCCACATCAAAGCAGAAAAGGATGCAGCAATTAAACAGCTGACAGCCTCCGCCGAACGCGTCACCATCGCTGGCGACGGCAGCGTTGAAAAAGTTGCTGCCAATGCCAATGGCGTCACCGTGACCACCAAAGGCAGCGCCGTGACAGCTGCCAAGGGCACCAGCGGGGTTATGGCCGGCGACAACGCCGTTGCCGCCGGTGAAACAGTCACCGTAGCTGCAAACAGCAAAACCACCGAGAGAAACAAAAAGACCGACGATACATCCAGCGCCACCAAAAAGACAGAGAAAGGAAAAACCGTCTCCGATAAAGAGAAGAAAAAAGACAAGGCAACCGCCAGCGACAGCGGCAAAACACCTGCTGCCAAGCCAGACGGCACCTCCAGTGCCACCAAAAAGCACAACAACGACACGGCAGCGGACAGCGGAAAGGTCAGCAGCCACAGCGACACCACCACGGGCACTGTCACCACGCCTGACACCACTGCAACGACCACCACAGAAGAAACCGTCTCCGCCACACTGGTTAACACCGAAGCCACCAAACTCGTGGACCTCGGCTGGTGCCAGTATGTGACGGTACAATTTGCCGACGGCCACAGCCTTAAAGACTGCACCCTGACCATCGACGGTACCGACGTGAGCAAAGCCTTCACGCCGATCAGCGACGATGGCAGCCTCGTGAAGTGGGAAATCACCGCGCTGAACCCGGCCCAACTCACCGTCAAAAGCGGCGATGCTGCACAAACCGTGGCCCTTTCTGACAACGCCAGCCCAAGCGCCCCAGCGGTGCACGACATCACAGCGCCAGACTACATCATCGCTCACGGCACCCTTTCCACCTGGGACTATCACCTGACCAACTATGACGACAAAGGTCAGGTGCGCGTGGACCCAGCGAAAACCACCTTCAGCATCAACGGCAAGGCCAAAAGCGACGCCCCTGCCTTCTTCAGCCCGGCAGCCGAACGCAGCGACAATGGCAGCGGCAACGTGCTTCTGGAATTCTCCCAAAAGAGCGACGCCGACCGCGCCTGGTTCGCAGCCGTGCCGGAAAACACCAGCGGCACCGTGCAGCTGGTTGCCTTCAATGAAAACAAAAACACCCTCAACGACAACCTGGCCTACACAAAGAACAGCGACGGCACCATCAGCATCGCTCTGGGCCAGAAGAACTTCACTGAAAACGGGCGCTACTATGTGCGCGTCAATGCCGACGGCCATGACCCAGCACTGGTGCCAATTCACGTGGTCAACGCCCTGGCACCAGTGCTGCAGCTGGATGGCAGCGGCACCTATACCTCCGGCGTCAACGCCCATTTCAAAATTCTCAACATGACCTACGGCGTCACCAACCCAGCCTACGCCGCCGAGCTCACCCGCCCGGACGGCAGCACCGTGGAGCTGGAAATGATCCGCGACTGGTACCAAATCGGCGATTCCTTCGTGCTCTATAACGACGTCAAAGCCGAAAACGGACGCAACAACCTGCCGAACAACGGCACCTACACCCTCACTGTTCATGCCAACGGCTTCAAAGACATGAGCACCACCTTCACCGTCACCGGCGGCGAAGAAGCACCAACGGCAAGAAGAAGCCGCGCTGCCCGCAGTCTGGATGCACGCTCCAGTGCCACCTCCGCAGTCATTGGCGGCGGCAGTGGCAGCAGCGGCGGCGGTGGCGGCGG
>JAXJBF010000101.1:0-4942 GCA_036303105.1 Peptococcaceae bacterium
CCGGTACTAACCTGTGAACTGGCAATGGGGCGTGCAGCCCAAAAAAGTGCGGCCAAAGCATTCAATGTACTTGAAAAGCCACAAACATCATGGCACCATTTAAAATGGATCACATTGATTGGCTGCTACTTATTGATGATGTATTATACAACGGTAGCTGGTTGGATTCTTGCTTATTGCTTTCAGCATATCAAAGGTGACTTTGTTGGAGCAACCACTGAACAAGTAAGTGCTGCTTTTGGTAATTTACTTGGGAATACAGGATATATGACTTTTTGGACACTTTTGGTTTGTGTTATTGGAGTTATCGTTGTTAGTATTGGCATGGAAAAAGGTGTTGAAAAAGTCAATAAGTTCATGATGGTTTGCCTTTTAATTCTCATTGTCATTCTTGCTATTCGCTCGGTTACATTAGAGGGTGCTGAAGCTGGTTTGCGTTTTTATTTAATTCCAGATATGGAACAGCTCAAAGCTATTGGGATAGGCAACATTCTTTTTGCAGCGATGAGCCAAGCATTTTTTACATTATCACTTGGTATTGGCGCAATGCTTATTTTTGGTAGTTATATCGAAAAAGATAGAAGTCTTGCTGGTGAAGCAGTGACAATTACTGCTCTAGATACCTTTGTAGCAGTAATGAGTGGGTTTATTATTATTCCTGCTTGTTTTGCCTTTGGACTTCAACCAGATTCTGGTCCAAATTTAATTTTTGTTACGATTCCTAATCTCTTTACTCAGATGCCTGGCGGGCAACTTTGGGGGGCATTATTCTTTCTATTTTTAAGTTTTGCTTCAATGACAACAATTACTGCTGTAATGGAAAATATTGCTGCCTTTACAAGTGAACAATTTGGTTGGACCCGTAAAAAAAGCATTAGCATCAATGGCATTTTGATCGCTATTTTAAGTTTACCCTGTGTGTTTGGCTATAACATTTGGTCTGGTTTTCAGCCAATTGGCGAGGGATCAGCTATTCTTGATTTGGAAGATTTTATTGTCTCTAATAATCTTCTGCCCCTTGGAAGTTTAGCTTTTGTTTTATTCTGCACTCGTCGTTATGGCTGGGGATGGGCAAATTTTATCAATGAAGTGAATAGTGGTAAAGGCCTTAAGTTCCCATATAGAATTGGTGGCTATATGGCTTATGGTTTGCCTATTGTTATCATCATTCTCTATCTTAAAGGATATTATGATAAATTCGCGCCAATGGGAACAGCTCCGCTTATTGGCTGGATGATTTTTGCGCTTGTTTTGATAGGATTTATCTTATTTTGCGCAACCTATAAAAAGAAACCAAATAATTAATTTTTTCAAGAAAACACCTCCAACAATCTTTAGATTGTTGGAGGTGTTTTCTTGTTAGCAGATATAACACTAAAAATTAATGAGATCGTATTAATAGATCGTTTCTAAGAAGAGTTACTGTAAAAAATTTAAAAGATTTTCTCTCTAACTATATAAATGGACAGTTAAAAATTGAAAATATATTTGCTGAAATTAAGAACTGATGATAAAAAAGGATTGGCACCTTTTATGTATAGCGGCCAATCCTTTATTTTTTTCTTAATGAATGTCTTTATGATAGTCCTGCAATGACTTTACGCCTGTATGAATACCATTTTTATATGCTTTAATTCCTTCAGCACTTGCTTTTGCAGCAGCCATGGTCGTAATATATGGTATACGATGTTTAATAGCTGATTTGCGAATATAACTGTCATCATGTGCACTTTCTTTTCCAGAAGGTGTGTTAATGATCAGCTGGATGTGGTTATTCGCAATTTGATCAGCAATATTTGGGCGTCCTTCATAAATTTTGTAAATGAATTCTGCCGGGATACCAGTTTCTGTAATCATTTTATAGCAACCACCAGTAGCTAAAATTTTGAAGCCAAGTTCATGGAATGATTTAGCAACATCAACCAATTCAGCTTTATCGCGATCACAAACACTGAGGAGAACCGTGCCTTCAAGAGGTAACTTAGTTTGGGTTGCTTCTTGTGCCTTATAATATGCTTCTCCAAAGCTGGTAGATAAACCAAGAACTTCACCGGTTGAACGCATTTCTGGTCCAAGGATAGGATCAATTTCCTGGAAGTTACTAAATGGGAAGACAGCTTCTTTAACACCATAATGAGGAATATTATGATCGTGCAGAGTTGGGACTGGTGAGTCTTTACCAGTAAGTGGAGCTGTCATGATCTCAGTTGCTAATTTAACCATATTGATGTTGCAAACTTTAGATACTAGTGGAACGGTACGAGAAGCACGAGGATTGGCTTCTAGAACATAAACAGTTCCATTTTCAATAGCATATTGCATATTCATCAGACCTGAAACATGCATTTCAACAGCTATTTTTTTAGTATAATCTTTAATCGTATTGATTTGATCATCGGTAAGATTCATGGAAGGGAGGATGCAGGCAGAGTCGCCAGAGTGAACACCAGCCAATTCAATATGCTCCATAACTGCAGGAACAAAACAATGGGTTCCGTCGCTGATAGCATCTGCTTCACATTCTAATGCATGATTCAAGAAACGGTCAATCAAGATTGGACGATCTGGTGTAACACCAACAGCGGCATCCATATAGACACGCATTTGTTCATCATCATGTACGATTTCCATGCCGCGTCCGCCTAGCACATAGCTTGGACGAACCATGACCGGATAACCGATGCGGTTCGCAATTTCAAGTGCTTCATCAACGTCAACTGCCATGCCACTTTCTGGCATTGGAATACCAAGACGATCCATCATTGCTCGGAAATGATCACGATCTTCTGCAAGATCAATAGTTTCTGGTGTTGTACCTAGAATATTAACCCCGTTCTTTTTGAGATCTGCTGCTAAATTAAGCGGTGTTTGTCCGCCAAATTGGGCAATAACACCTGCTGGCTGTTCCTTTTCATATATTGCAAGTACATCCTCAAGCGTAAGTGGTTCGAAATAGAGTTTATCGGATGTATCATAGTCAGTAGAAACAGTTTCAGGATTGCAGTTAACGATAATGGATTCAAACCCAAGTTTTTTAAGAGCCAATGCTGCATGTACGCAACAGTAGTCAAATTCGATCCCTTGTCCAATGCGGTTAGGGCCACCGCCTAAGATCATAATTTTAGGCTTGTTGTTGGAAACGGGACTGTTATCTTTATCAAGATGATAAGTAGAGTAATAGTAGGCAGCATTTTTCGTACCGCTGACATGGACACCTTCCCATGCTTCTCGAATGCCATAATCGTAACGTGCGTTACGAATATCTCCTTCCGGAACATTTAAAAGTTGGCTTAAATAACGATCACTAAAGCCATCAAGTTTTGCTTGTTTCAGAACATTTTCTGAAGGAATGTGTCCTTTTAGTGTCAGGAGTTGTTCCTCTTCTTGTACAAGTTCAAGCATCTGTTCTAAGAACCAGCGTTTGATTTTAGTAAGCTGATAGATTTCTTCTATGCTTGCACCTTTGCGTAAAGCTTCATAAATAATAAATTGTCGTTCACTTGAAGGGAAACGAAGCTTGGACAGCAATTCTTCTTTAGATAAATCATGGAAATTTTTAGCGTAGCCGAGGCCGTATCTTCCCGTTTCAAGACTGCGAATCGCCTTTTGGAAAGCCTCTTTGTAAGTCTTGCCGATAGACATGACTTCACCAACTGCTTTCATCTGGGTTCCGAGTTTATCTTCAGCACCCTTAAATTTTTCAAAGGCCCAGCGTGCAAATTTGATGACAACATAATCACCGCCAGGAACGTATTTGTCAAGGGTTCCATATTTGCCGCATGGAATTTCTTTAAGCGTCAAACCACATGCGAGCATTGCAGACACCAAAGCAATTGGAAAGCCTGTTGCCTTGGATGCAAGTGCAGAAGAACGAGATGTGCGAGGATTGATTTCGATGACAACAATGCGATCAGTCTTTGGGTCATGAGCAAATTGACAGTTGCATCCACCAATAACTTGGATATCTTCAACAATCTTGTAAGAATATTCCTGGAGCTTCTTTTGGACATCTTCACTAATGGTGAGCATTGGGGCAGAACAGAAGGAATCCCCGGTATGCACGCCCATTGGATCAATGTTTTCGATAAAGCAAACTGTGATGATATTATTTTCAGCATCACGAACAACTTCAAGTTCCAGTTCTTCCCAGCCAGTAATACACTCTTCTACCAGAACCTGTCCCACCAAGCTTGCTTGTAAGCCTCGTTCACAAACGGTTTTTAATTCATCTACATTGTAAACGATTCCGCCGCCAGCACCACCCATTGTATATGCAGGACGCAGAACAACAGGATAATTTAATTCATCAGCAATTTTTACTGCTTCATCAACACTATATGCAACTTCACTGCGTGCCATTTCAATGCCGAGTTTTTGCATTTCGTGTTTAAATTCAATGCGGTCTTCTCCACGTTCAATAGCATCAACTTGAACACCGATTACTTTCACATTGTATTTTTCCAATACACCTGCTTCAGAGAGTTCGGAACAAAGGTTCAAACCACTTTGTCCCCCGAGGTTTGGAAGTAATGCATCTGGACGTTCTTTATCAATAATTTGAGTGAGCCTGTCAACATTTAATGGTTCGATATAGGTAATGTCCGCGACATCCGGGTCTGTCATAATGGTAGCTGGATTTGAGTTGACTAATATGATTTCGTAGCCAAGTTGGCGTAATGCTTTGCAGGCTTGTGTACCAGAATAGTCAAATTCACACGCTTGACCGATGATGATTGGGCCGGAACCAATAATCATAATTTTGTGGATATTATCTAGTTTTGGCATAAAAAAACTCCCTTGCGTTGAACTTAATAAGATATAACCTCGTTCATATTTTATATCATTATAGAAGAGCGATTCAAGGGCTATTGAAAAGAAAATATATGATATTTTTATAATTTATAAGTTTTTGTTTTGATGTCTTTTTTTATAATATTTTCGA
>JAXJBF010000102.1:0-40336 GCA_036303105.1 Peptococcaceae bacterium
TACTGTGCCAATAAAAAAGTGCTGGCAGGGTTCAACGACCTCGCTACCCTCTACCCGGCAGTGGCCAAAGAATGGCACCCCACGAAAAACGGCGCCCTCACCCCGCAGGACGTCACCCCCGGCAGCAGGCGGCGCGTGTGGTGGCAGTGCAGCACAGGCCACGAATGGCAGGCCGTCATCTACAGCCGCACCGGCAGCCAACGCTGTGGCTGCCCAGTGTGCAGTGGTAAGACAGCGCGCAGACATAGATCTTTACGGTAAAGTATTTGACGAAAAGCACAATTGAAAAATTCCAGCCTTGCATGGGTGAGGCTGTTGTTATAAAAGAGGTTGAACAAAAAGAAGGAGGAAACAAGCATGAATACGATTAAATTTAGGATACGAAAGGTGCTCGCATTGTTGCTTGCCCTCGCGATGCTCTTTTCAATGATGCCGACTTCCTGGGCGTATGCAGCTGATAGCAAATTAACGGTTAAACTTAATAATCAAAGCATTACGGGTAATAAAATTACACTTCAAAATGGAGGCACAGAATCGCTTAATATCTATGCGGGAGATGAGCTATTACAATATGAAAAGCTGGATATTACTTTTAAAGATAAGGGAAAAGGATACTATGGCGATACCAGTGATATCCTACAAGTGACGGAAGGCAGCAGTGAATCAGCCAATGCTAATATAACAGGATTAAAGTTAGGGGAAACATCGATTAAAGTTAGTTATATAGATGATGGTGGAAAGCAATGGAGCGTTACATTTACTGTTGTGGTTGAGGAACTAACGGTTAAATTTAATAATCAAAAAATTACGGATAATAAAATGACACTCCAGCTTGGTACAACTAAAATGATAAATGTTAATGTTGGGATGTATTCTCGACTCTATAGTGAGTTATCCTTTAGTTTTCAAGATCAGGAACAATCGTCGTTTACTGAGACCAGTAGTATCGTTAATATAAGCGCGATTAAACCGGGAGGAATGGAGGATTCAGCAAATCCTGGATTAACATCCGTCTATGTAAAAAGTTTGAAACCTGGAACAACAACAGTCCAAGTTGAATACACAGACAGTTATGACCAACAATGGACTGCATCTTTTGATGTTGAGGTTGTGGAAACAGGAGAGATTACAGGCATTAGTGTGAGACCATATCTGGATGATTCTCAGAATTCTCAGCCGCAAGATAAGATCTATTATGTAAAGAATAATACAGCCTTTTACATCGATCCGATTGATAATGAAGGGAAAACATGGAGTAACCATTTGTATTTTTCCAATGTGAATTGGTCATTGAGTGATGGGAGCAGCTTACCTGAATCATACATGCAAAATATATTTAACTCAACTGCGATTACATTCAAATCACCTCCAGAAGGGATAAATGAAACACTTGTTGCGATGATCCCTAATTTGAAGTTGCAAGAAGGAGACACTGAGTATGCATCAACTTCTTTTACAGTTAAAACCAAGGCACCAGAATATACATGCACGTTAAGGCTATATGCAGAAACTAATGTGTCTTCGGTAACTATTGATGAGATTAAAAGCCAGCTTGATAGCTTGCAGATCAATTATAGTTCGTCAGGTAATTATGTGGAGATATCTGGAGCAAACCTTTCTTTCGAAGCAGAACTTAATGAGCTGTATTCAAAGTATGGATCATCACAAGACAGCAATTGGGATATGAATGAATTTTTGGGATTCATTAACGAGCATTTCTTTAATATTGATGTTTCAGACGACTATATTATTAAACCACAGCATCTGCATGATTATGAAAAATCCTATTTTAATATGAGTGGCGATGATGGATTTTTTATTCTTACTTTGGATATGTTGCCGGGAATTGATGTTGATCCAGTTGATGATAGTCAACAAATCACGGTTACATTGGTGAACAGAAATGGTGATGGAGAGACCGAAACGAAAACTTTCAATAAAGGTGAATGGATCAATCCAATTTATGATTTTCCGAGTGATTCATCAGATTACCCTGTAACAAGTTGGTCCATTGAAGGGGAAAGTAGTGCTATTCAGGGTCCAGTTGTATTAACTAAAGATATTACTTTGAATGCACAAAATAATGTTCCTCCTCACTATGCGAGAATCGTCGTCTTGGAAGATGACCAGGAAACTGACCTAATACATAAAGACAATATTATTGAATATAAAGGACAGAAATATACACCAAAGATCATTGGCGATCCTCAAGAATTGAATGGCGAAGACAGAGACTATACGTATAAGGTTTCTCTTACTGAGTATGAAACTTTGTACGATGGTAGCTACAGTGACAGTGAGGAAGAACGTGCTGCGCTATATGATTTTATGAAAAATCAAGGACTGATTCAAAAGGATGAAACAGATTTCTATAAGACCAGCGTTACACAATATAAAAATACTTATGCGGGACAAAGTATCTCTGTAGAAAATGATGACGCTATCCCAGAGAATACGACTCTTACAATTGCGACTTTCGTTGTTTCCTTCTGGCCGCAGCCGATGGAAATTACACCGGCAGATGTCACCATTTATACCGGTGGTGATGGTTATGAAGGAGCCATCAATAGTAATGGTGCAAGTTTGGGAACAACAAATGGTTTCCCAGAACCGGGCTTTACCATCGACGCGCCAGATGGCGTTTCTGATTTCGATCCTGCTAATGCTAAATTGAAATATGATGATGGAACCACTGAGCGCACCTGGAACATCGTTCCTTATGATGGGGTCGAAGATGCTGAACATAATATTTATCGATTTGTACCAGCAACGGAAACAGATAAGACACCAGTGCGCATGCAATTCATATTATCAGATGAAACCGTGGTGACTGATGATACGGTCAATTTTGACGAACTTCTCTATGAAGAACTGACAATGGAAGTTTATGGTCAAGGGATTGATGCACATGAGGTTACGTTGGAGTATGATGGCCTGTCATATTTGATTGATGCAGATACAGGAACGTTGACTGTACGTGGTACTTCAGAGAATACAGAGACACCTTTGGTGAATGCTTCTATTGAAGAAGGAAAAGCAGGAGTAGAGGCCCCTGCTGATACCACTTACTATATTAATAATAAGGAAGTTACTGTTTCGGATCCATCTGGCATTGCGCTGCTTTTTGATGACATCATTGAAAATAACGACCTTAACGGTATCAGCAATACCGATATGTTAATTGAAAAAGCCGACGAAACGATTGAAAATCTGGGGCATAATACCAATCTATCCGGTTCAGGCACACGTTACTATGAGTGCAAATACCTGGATTTGGTAGATACTAATAATGGTAACGTTTGGGTTGCTGCGGAAGATGGTGTCACAGTGTCCTGGCCATTGCCAGAAGGCACGAATAAAAATACGAAGTTTGAATTGATTCATTTCCCAGGGCTGCATCGAGAAATGGGTGTTGATGCGGTGGCACAGGATATTGAAGAATGTGATACAGAACAAGTGGAAATAACCAATACCGGTACGCACATCGAATTTCATGTGGATAGAGCTGATTTCTCACCATTTGTTCTTGTATGGGAAAAATCAAGTGGTGGTGGCACAACAACGACTCCAGATCTGAATACGGAGGATCACTTCTCTTACATTGTTGGTTATCCAGAAGATTATCGCACTGGTGAGCCAACAGATGATGAAAATCTCTGGCCGGTGAAGCCTCAAGGTAATATCACACGTGCTGAAGTGGCAACGATTTTCTATCGTTTGTTGACGGACGAAGCACGAACAGAAAACTGGACACAGGATAACAGCTTCACTGATGTCGATAAAGATGATTGGTTTAATACGCCAGTATCGACTCTCAGTGCCATGGGCATTATCCGCGGTTACGAAGATGGCAGCTTCCAGCCGAACGCGCCAATTACGCGTGCAGAGTTTGCAGCTATTGCGGTACGCTTCTTTGAGGAAGATAGTTCCATTTATGAAGAAGGCACCTTTAACGACGTAGTAGGCGGCGAATGGTTTGCCAATGCGGTACAAGCTGCAAAAGAACACGGCATCATTGGCGGCTATCCAGATGGCAGCTTCCAGCCAAATAAGAGCATCACCCGTGCTGAAGCATGCTCCATCGTGAATCGTACGCTGGGCCGTATTCCTGATGAAGAACATCTGCTTCCAGTTGAAGAAATGAACAACTGGCCGGACAACCTCGAGGGTGCATGGTACTATGCAGACATGCAGGAAGCAACCAATGGTCATGAATACGAGTGGATCACTGACGATGGCAAGACTGTGGAAGACTGGACGGGTGAACTGCCTGAAATCGATTGGGATGAAGTAGAGCGCGAACTGTGTGAAGCACACGGTGTGCCTTATAATGGATGAAATGAAGAGATGATAAAAAACGCCCGTGTTGGCATTGCCAACACGGGCGTTTTGCTGCATAAAAATACCCGACACTGACCGGGGACATTGCAGTGTCGGGATGGTAAAAGATTGGAGGAGATTATCCTTCCTTTAAGGGAGATGTCACATAAGCTGCACACTTTTCATTTTCTTGGAGGCGTGCGTTTTCTTTGCTCTTCACAGCGTAAACTGGCAGCCCGATAAGGGTGAGGATGATGCTCGCGAAGGAGATCAAGGTGGTGGTCATGCCGGAGAGGAAGAGCTGGTTGATGATGACGTAGATGCCGCTGATGATGGCAATGATTGGAATGATTGGGTAGAGTGGCACACGATAGGAGCGTGGTCGATCTGGTTGAGTTTTGCGCAGGCGCATAACGGCCATAAACGTCAATGTATAGAAAATCCAGCTGGAGAACACGGCCAGGTTGGTCAGCATGTTGAACTGGCCGCTGATGGCATACACGGCGCCAAGCAAGCTGACGACGAGAATGGCATACAGTGGAACCTGGGTTTTGCTCAGTCTGGCAAGGTATTTGCTGCCTGGGAGAAGATTTTTTGTAGCCAAGTAGTAGGTGACGCGGGAGCCTGAAAGGACGAAACCATTGCAGGAACCGAGTACAGAGATCATAATGCCGATAGAAATGATTTTGCCGCCAACATCACCGAAGATGGCAATGGCAACAGCGGAAGCAGGAACAGCAATGTCCATCATTTGATCGGCTGGCATGACCCAAAGATAGGCAAGGTTGATCACAAGATAGATGGCCATGATGATCGAAACACCGCCAACAATGGCGATTGGCAAGTCTTTGCCTGGGTTTTTCATTTCGCCGGCGATAGCGCCAACGGTGGTCCAGCCTTCGAAGGCGAAGAGTACGGCTATCAAGAGCTGGCCGAGAACAACCGCTGGGCTGAATCCATCAGCAACCATTGGGGTGAATACAGGATTGGCACCGCTGCCACGGATGAAGCCAAAGACCATCAGCATCACCAATGGGATGAGTTTGCAGATGGTAAAGATGACTTGCGCTCCGCCGCCAACAGAGGAGCCAGCAGCGTTGAGTATGATAACAATGAAAACCGCAATGATGGCAACTGGAACAATCATGCTGTCGCCAACGAAGAGCGCAGCCTGCTGGCCAAACGCAACGGAGAGTGTAGCGATCATGGCTGGATAGAAGAGCACGGTTTGCATCCAGCCGGCAAGATAGCCGACGCGTTTGCCAAAGGCTTCTTCAAGGTAAACAACCATGCCGCCAGTTTTTGGAATCATAATGGCGATTTCAGCAAAGGTCATTGCAGCGGCAATGCAGATAAAGCCGGTGAGAATCCAGGCCAACATCCCGAGACCAGGCGCGCCGCCTGTGGCGGTGTAAATGGCTTGAGGTTTGAGAAAAACACCGGAGCCGATGACGCAGCCAACAACAGTAGCCATGGCTGTAGCCAGCCCTAAATTCTTTTTCAATCCCTGTTTGTTTTCCATGTTATTCATTCCTTTCTCTGTTTCCCTGTGTGAGCATTTTGTTCAAAGAAAAACACAGGCTCGGTGACGATGTGGCCTGCCTGTGTAACTCCTGGTTGTTCACAATATGTACAAAGATACAAGGAACGAAAAGAGGAAATACATAGGCGCATGTCACCACGCTGCCATGTATTTCCTCTGTATACTTGCCTGAAAGTTTTACTTCTACGGCGATGCCTTGTCTGCAAGGCATGCTCTTCAGAGTTCCATCAGCAGAAGATCTCTGGACCTGAAAGATTCCCTGAGATCGGCAAATCTCAAGTTGCTTCGTCGGCTTCGATTGAACGATATTTCCCTTCTGCCTCATTTGGAGATGTTTGATTTTCTTAAATATAGCATCAGGGAATCGTTTTGTCCAGCGTTATTTTTTCATTTTACTGAATATTTTTTGAGGTGGTACATCGTTTTTGTCTATGCATTAATAAGGCTGGTTGATGGCCTGCGCTTGTTTGTTGAGTGCCTTTGATGGTACAATGGTGCCAAATCTTAAGAAAAGGAAAGAGGGTTATTATGGAAGATTTTATGACGCTTGCACGTACGCGTTATTCCGTGCGCAAGTTTGAAGACAAACCAGTGGCAGCAGATGTTCTGAAAAAGATACTAACAGCAGGTCAGATCGCGCCAACAGCACGCAACGGTCAGGCGGTGCATGTGTATGTGCTGCAAAGTGAGGAAGCACGTGCCAAGGCTGCAGCGCTGACGAAGTATTCTTTTGGTGCGCCTATGATTTTGGCAGTTTGTTACGAGCGTGACCGCACTTGGAAAAATCCATTGGTAGAGGGCATCACCTCTGGTGAACAAGATGCAGCAATTGTAGCAACGCATATGATGTTGGCTGCTTGGGAGCAGGGCGTGGGTTCTTGCTGGGTGGGGTATTTTCCACCGGAGAAACTGGCGGCAGCATTGTCTCTGCCAGAAAATCACGTGCCAGTGCTGTTGATGCCAATGGGTTATCCGGCGGCAGATGCGGCGCCATCGGCCATGCATGAAAAAACACGCAGCCTGGACGAATTGGTCACAGTGCTCTAATCAAAAAACGGTATGAGAGCGCTCCGAAACGAGCGCTCTCATACCGTTTTCTTGTTTTACTTGCTGAGGCGTTTAAGCACAGCTTGAAGTTCGGCGATTTTTTTTTCTTCTTCTTCCTGATTGCCGCTTTCAAACGCTTTGCGCACACAATGGTCAACGTGGGCAGTGAGCACTTCTGCGTTGATGGTACCCAGCAGCGCCTGGGTACTGAGCAATTGGTTAGAAATATCAATACAGTAGCGGTCTTCGTCGACCATGCGGATGAGGCCGTCGATCTGTCCGCGTGCTGTTTTTAACAGCCGGGTGATCTCTTGTTTGCTTGCTTGCATGGCGCCAACCTCCTTGTTTGGGCGTTACTCGCTGATGCCTTTGTAGGTGAAGCCAAGGTCAGTGAGGGTTTGTTCGATAGGCAAGGTGTTTGGGTCCACGGTGGTGGTGATAACACAGTTTTTGTCATCCAGAGAAACTTCGGCGCTGGTGACGCCATCAAGACCACTGAGGCCTTTTTCGACGCTCATTTTGCAGTGGTTGCAGGCCATGCCTTCGATGTTAACAGTTGCTTTGTAGGTTTTTTCATTCATTGTTGTTGTCCTCCTAGTATTGTTTTGTGTTGATTGAAGACCGGTGAAAGCAAAGCCCAGTTCTTGAAGCGTTGCTTCCAACGGTAAGGTTGACGGATCGACTGTTGTTTCAATGGTACAGTTTTTGTCATCCAGAGAAACTTCAGCGCTGGTAACGCCATCAAGACTGCCAAGGCCCTTTTCGACGCTCATTTTGCAATGGTTGCAGCTCATGCCGTCGACGCCGACGATGGCGGTGTAGGTGATGGCTGTGGGTGGCTGCTCAATGTCAGGTGCTGAGAGATCTGCAGAGGCAGCTGCGATGCGTGGCTTCCAGGTGCGCAGGCGCAAGGCGTTTGTGACCACAAAGAGCGAGCTCAGGCTCATGCAGGCTGCAGCGATCATTGGGTTGAGCGTAATGCCAAAAGCTGGATAAAAGACCCCGGCTGCCAGTGGAATGCAGAGCACATTGTAGAAAAAGGCCCAGAAGAGGTTTTCGTGGATGTTGCGAATGGTTGCCGCCGAGAGTTCATAGGCGTAGGCGATGTCGGTGAGTCGGCTGGATGTCAGGATGACATCGGCGCTTTCGATGGCGATGTCGGTGCCGGCACCGATGGCAATGCCCACGTCGGCACGTGCAAGAGCAGGGGCATCGTTGATGCCATCACCAACCATGGCGACAACATTGCCCTTAGCCATAAGGTCGGCCACAACTTTTTCCTTTTCTGCTGGCAGCACTTCGGCAATGACATCGTCGACGTGTACTCGATTGGCAACTGCCTGAGCAGTGGTGTGGTGGTCACCGGTAAGCATGATAATATGTTTGCCGAGACGTTGTAAAGTATTAATGGCTGTTGGTGTATCCAGCTTGATGCAGTCGGCACAGGCAAGCATGCCGAGAATATGATGCTCGTTGGCGATATACAGCGGTGTTTTGCCTTCGCGAGCAAGCTGCTCGGCTTTTTTGTCGGCACCGCGGATATCAAGATTGAGCCGTTCCATCAGCTGCAGGTTGCCGGCGTAATACGTGACGCCTTTGATACGGGCAGCAACGCCGCGTCCGGAGAGTGCGTCAAAGTCTTCCACTTCATCAAGGTTCAGTGCGTTGGCTTCCGCTGCAGTCGTGATAGCCAGAGCAAGTGGGTGTTCGCTGTGGGCTTCCAGTGAGGCTGCAAGTTGCAGGAGATCGGCTTCGCTTTGTCCTTGAAAAGGCACCACATCGGTCAGTGAAGGATGCCCTTCAGTGATGGTGCCGGTTTTATCAAGGACAAGGGTATCGATTTGGTGCAACCGTTCCAAAGCAGCCGCATCCTTGAAAAGAATGCCCTTTTTGGCCCCTTGGCCACTGCCGACCATGATGGCTACTGGCGTGGCCAATCCCAAGGCACAAGGACAGCTGATGACAATGACCGAAATGCCCATCTTGATGGCGAAAGCAAACGGTTCGCCGATGATGAGCCAGATGCCAAAAGTGATGAGCGCGATGGTGAGAATCGCTGGTACAAAGACTGCAGCTACACGGTCGGCGGTGCGGGCAATAGGCGCCTTGGTGGCGTTGGCATTTTCAACAAGCCCAACGATTTGAGCCAATGCGGTATCAGCGCCAACAGCTGTGGCACGGAAGCGGAAACTGCCGGTGGTATTGATGGTGCCAGTAGATACGGTATCGCCAATGCTTTTTTCAACAGGCAGGCTTTCACCTGAAAAAGCACTCTCATCGACCGATGAACCACCGCTGATAATCACGCCATCCACTGGAATACGTCCGCCAGGGCGCACCTCGAGAATGTCGCCAACATGGACCTCATTGGTGCGAATTGGGCGAACGGTGTCACCTTCAACAAGATAAGCCGTTTCTGGCGCCAGCGCCATCAGTTCACTGATGGCATCGCTGGTATGGCGTTTGGCGCGGGCTTCAAGGTATTTCCCTATGGTAATGAGGGCCACAATCATTGCCGCGGAATCGTAATAAAGTTGGTGCAGGCCATGAAAAGCAGCCATTTCATTTCCTGAGAAAACACCGCGCCAAATGGTGTATGTGGTGAAAAGGCTGTAGATCAATGAAATTCCGGCGCCCACGGCCACCAAGCTGTCCATATTTGGCCGCAGTTGTGCCATGGCACGAAATCCACTTGTAAAGTAAGCGCGATTGATGATCAGAATGGCCAGCGCGAGGATCAGCTGCAAGAGAGGGCTGATCAAAAGCCAGCCTTTGGTGTGAAGCCATGCTTCTGGTGCAAAAGGCATCATTGGCAGCATGGCAATAACCATCAGCGGAATCAACAAAATGACCGAGGATTGAATGCGATGTTTTTTATTTTCTTCCTCAGCGCTCAGCGTTTTGCTTGCGGCATGGTGGCTGGCATCGTGAACCTCGGCGTGGTAACCAGCCGCGTCAACTGCTTCCATGATGGTGGAGAGCGCCAGGCCATCGTCGTGGACGACTTTCATGCGCCCGCTCAACAGATTGACGGAAACATCACTGGCACCGCATTTTTTTACAGCGCGCTCAACCGCTGCCTGGCAGGCGCTGCAAGACATACCAGATACATCAAAATCGGTTGTGCATTTTTCACTCAAAGAGTGTCACCTCTTTCTATAATGGTATTTTTATTGACAACTGCATTTTACCCCCACCCCCTGGGGGTGTCAAGAGGCGAGACGAAAAAATTTTCCACGCAGGAAAGGAATGTGTTATACTGAGACAAAAGATCATCAGTCAATGAAGGAAAGAGGAAGATCATGAAAGTCATTGAATCAGATAAAAATCAATGGATCAAACGCATGCGTGCGCTGGAAAAACGCAAATATCGTCTGGCTTTTGAACAATTTGTCGCAGAAGGGCGGCGCTTTGTTGAAGAGGCCATTGAAAGCGGTGCGATGATCCACGTGATCCTGATCGCTGAAGGATCGGAAAATAAATATGAAGATCTACTGGCCGAGTATGATGGACCGGCGTTTCTGGTGGATCCGGACATTCTCGAGGATTCTATGTCCACAGTGAATCCACAAGACATTGCAGCCATCGTTTCTTTCCCGGATTGGAGCGAAGAAAGCTGGCCAGTGATGGACACGGTGGTTGTGGTTGATGGTGTACAGGATCCTGGCAATCTTGGCTCAATCATTCGCACGACCCTGGCGAGCGGTGCAAAAGCAGTATTTTGTCTAAAGGGCACGGTGGATTTTTCAAATAAAAAAGTACTGCGCTCGACCATGGGCACCATTTTTAAATTGCCGGTGTATATGATTGAAGACGTTGATGAAATCGTTCACGTTCTGAAAAAATATGGATTCAAGTTTGTTGTTGCAGACATGGACGGTGTTGATTACGATGAAGCTTTTGAAACACTGCCAGAGAAAATCGCTCTTGTGGTTGGCAACGAAGGCAACGGCGCCAGCCAAATCGAAGAGTATGACCAGGTGGTGCGCATTCCTTTGGAGAATAACGTGGAAAGCCTCAACGTTGGCGTGGCGACAGGCGTGTTGCTGTATGAAATTCGTCGCCGCAGAAAACATCAAGGATGAATATAAAAAAATCCCAGCAGATGGTTGCTGGGATTTTTTTATGAACTTACGTTTTGAACTGTCATGGTTGGTGTAATTTTCACTTCAAAGCTGCGTGCCCATGGGAAGGTGGCGCTGCTGTCAAAATCGCTGATGGTAATCTGCAGATGGTGGTTTCCGAGAGAGAGGGTGTGCGTGCCGTCAAATAGAGTGGTGAGTTGCTGATTGTAAGGCGCGTACGCTTTACTGAGAAGCGCATTGGCTTTTTGCCAGGCAGCGTCACTTGTAAAAGCACTGGTGTGGTCGCTAAGGCCTGCACTGAGAAAATCGCTTTGCAACGCATCACGCATAGCTGCCATGTAACAGACATCTTCCCCCAGACGCACCGCGCGGAAACGGTACAAGGCCAGAATAGCGTCATTTTTTTCGTTGTCACTCAATCCTCCCCAACGGGCATCCAAGGCACCGATGGCACGCAGTGTGGCGCAAACGGTGCCGATGCTGTTGCCAGCGGTGTTCCAGCCTGCGTAGGCGTCGATGTTGTCGAAACTGTCGCTGGTCATGAGTGTATCAACAAGTGCTGGGTCGGCTTGATTGGTTGATGCCACATCGGCAAGCGCAAAAAGCCCGTCGTGATTGTCAATGGCTTCCTGTGTCTTGTTGAGATCCTCACTGCCAGTGTGGAGATAGAGCGTGGCCGTGGTGTCATCACTGCCTGTTTGTAATCCGGAGAGTATGAGCTTTTGCTCGGTCATTTCTTCCAGCGTGATCGATTCATAGGGGTAGCACTGATCTTTGTCGCCCTCATCGGAATAGAGCACTTGGACCGAAGGTGCCTCCAGATCGGCTGCCGCCAGATCGCTCACAAGCAGCATGGCAAGTTCGTCAGCGCCGTGGATGAGGGACGTATTGTCGGCTTTGTTTGATGCCAAATGCCGAAAGGTGATGTTGGCAGGACAGTTGACATCGCCGTCATCCTGGCTGATGATAAGGTGGTCAATGAGCCCTTCGCCTGCCAGATTGTTCAGTGATTCGGCGAGATCGGCGCTTTTTTCATGCAGCGCACGGTATTCTTCGAGGGCGTTTGCAGGAACATTTGCCGCCACTGTTGGGGCAGCGTTGCCGGCTGCGTCAGCCTTGTCCCAGGCTTCGCCATAGGCGGTCAGCGCATCCACATAAGGATAGAGTTCGTCATCGAACTGATTGGGCGTCAGTCTTGGCAGCACCTGTATCACCGTAATGGAGTGGTGATTGTCTTTCTTAAAAGCGGTGCAAAGGGCCTCAAGGCGGGTAAGATCGTCCTCAATGTCGTCATAGGCACCGCTGGAACGGCTGGCGATGAGTCCGCCGCAAAACAGGCTATTGGTAAAAATGACCAAATCATCGGCTGTATCGGCAGCATTCTCAAGCCAAGCCCATAAGGCTTCACTGTCAGCGTTGTCGAGAAAATGATCCATGTCTTCCTCTGGCGGCAGGAGCAGCGTGGCAGCTTCTGTTTGCGCCAGAAGCTGCGGATATTGGGTGTTGCAAGGGCGGCTGTCCAAAGGCACCAAGGCAATCGTTGGCGGTTCGTCATTCAGCGCACAACCGCTTAATGTGCTAAGCGGTAATATAAGACAGAGTATGAGTAAGAACAATGAGCGCAGTTTATGCAAGAGACAGCCTCCTTCCAATCATTTTTCTTTTAGCATACCGAAGAATGAGAGTGCAGGCAAGAGGGAATTCTCTGAATGCCCTGCTTGTCGAAATGAAATGCTGGGATTATAATAACGAAGGCAGAACCAGTATTGCTGCTAATCATTATAGAATAACACATTGAAATTGCTCTGAACTGCAGCGTAATTTCTTTAAAGAAAGGACATGTATTATGCTTGAATGTTTGTTTGTTGGCCTCGGAGGATTTATTGGCAGTGTCTGCCGTTACCTTATAGGATTGATCGCGGTCGAAACAGCCAGCGGATTTCCGATCAAAACGTTTTGCATCAATATCATTGGGGCTTTTGTGCTGGGGATTGTCAGTGAAACAGCGGTGCTCAATCCTGCCTTCTCACGCAACCTCGTACTCTTCTTGCAGATTGGCCTCTGCGGAGGGTTCACCACCTTCTCAACTTTCTCCAGCGAAGCGCTAAAACTCCTTACCACCGGCCGACAAGGCACCGCCATTGCTTACATGGTCGCCAGCATGGTGTTAGGGCTTCTCGCTGTACTGGCTGGTCAAATGGTCGCTAGATTGCGATAATAATAGAAAACATCCGTTGTTTTGAATGTTTATCGAAACAACGGATGTTTTTTGTTTGATTGAAAATAGTTGACAGGCGTAGAGTGAACTGTATATACTGTACTTGTAACAAACATAACAGTTGGGAGTGGTTGCGTGCATATCATTTTATCGAATCGTTCAACGCAGCCGATCTATGAGCAGATCAAGGAGCAGGTGAAGGCGCAGATCTTCTCCGGAGAATTGCAGGAGGGCGAGAAATTGCCATCGCTTCGCCGCTTGGCCGCTGATTTGAAAATCAGTGTGCTGACAACGACGCGGGCGTACAGTGAGCTGGAAGCGGAAGGTTATATCACCAGTCAGCAGGGAAAGGGCTTTTTTGTTATGTCGAGCAGCTCGGCGCTTTTACACGAACAGTTGCTGAAAGATGTGGAACAACATCTACAGCAAGCTATTGTTTCTGCAGAAAAGGCGGCAATGACGAAAGAAGAATTGATCGCATTATTGACTTTACTCATGGAGGTGGATGATGAATAAAATGGATCTTGTATTTGAGCGTGTGTACAAAGAAGTTTCGTCGTTTTCATTGGGGCCGCTTTCGTTTCAATTGCCGCAGGGATACATCATGGGCTTGATCGGTTCCAATGGGGCGGGAAAAACGACCTTGATTCGTTTACTGTTGAACATGCTTCCACTTGATGAGGGGGAGATTCAGCTGTTCGGGCTGGACAGCGTGCGTGATGAAAAAAAGATTAAACAGCAGCTCGGCGTTGTTTTTGACAGCAATTATTTTGTTGATACCTGGACCGTTGGCAGAACAGCAAAGGCTCTCAGTGATTTCTATGAGGCATGGGACAATGCGCGTTTTCAGGAGCTTGTTACACGTTTCCAGCTGCCGATGGACGGGCACATTCATGATTTGTCACGTGGGATGCAGATGAAACTCATGCTGACTTGTGCCTTATCACACCATGCCAAATTGCTTGTGTTGGATGAACCAACAAGTGGTTTAGATCCAGCGACGCGTGATGAATTGCTGACGCTTTTACAGGAATTTATTGCCGATGGTGAGCACAGCGTTCTCTTTTCAACGCATATTACCAGCGATCTTGAGCGTGCTGCTGACTATATCACTTATCTTGAAGATGGGCGTCAGGTTTACAGTGGCACCACTGAAGGGCTGCTTGACCATTATCGGCTGATTAAAGGCGCTCCAGATGAACTGGCACCGGAGCTTATGCAGCATCTTCATGGTGTACGGCAGACAGCGCTGGGTTTTGAAGGTTTGATTGACGCAGAAACGGCAGCGCTGTTTGGAGGCTATTTGCAGGATGCGGTCACCCTTGAAGACATTATGATCTATATTGGAAAGGAGAAAAAGCTATGAGTGATGCGTTGAAAATGGCACGTTTAGACCAGCTGTCTATTAAATCGCCGCTGGGTATGTATGCTACGTTGTTGCTGGTGCTGTTTATCCTGTCTTTTGTAGATCTTTCTATAGTGGTCGCAGATATTTCTGCAGCTTGGGTTATGGCATTGAACGTGCCAGCAGTGTTTCTGGTTCAAGAGAAGGATGGTTTGGATCGTCTCTATGCATCGCTTGCACTGAGTGATCGAGAGATAGTAGCAGGGCGTTATATATATATGTTTGGTCATTACTTCATCGCACTGATTGTTGCAACGTTATTCAGTGTGATTGTGTCTATGCTGTTAGGAGAGAGTGTCAGTGTGGTGGCATTGGCTGCAGGTGTTGCCTTGTCGATGCTGATGTTTACCTTTATTATTAGCATACAGACAGTTATTTATTTTACGATAGGATTTTCTAAAGGTCAGGTCTGGGGATTGATTCCTTATGGCACCATGCTGCTCTTGGTTATTGCAACAGTGCTCAGTGACAGTTCCATGCAAATGATATATGTTCTCATGCAGTGGCCGCTTGTAATGATTTTTGTCAGCTTGGCTGCTAGTGCTGGGATGGTCGTGATCTCCTATCGTACTTCCTTAAAAAGTTATCGTATGTTTCATTAAATAAAATGAGCCACAGAGCAGATCCCGTAAGGGGCGATGCTTTGTGGCTCGTTGTGTTATTTTTGTGCTTCTTTCCAGCAAATGCTAATTGCTTTGCCGTAGCGTGGGTCGACCCAGTAAGGGGCGATGGCGATGACGGGCTCCATGACGAAGGCGCGTTCCATGCAGAGTGGGTGTGGGATGGTGAGGTCGTCGCTTGTAAGTAGGAGGTCACCGTAGTAGATGATGTCGATGTCGAGGGTGCGTGGGCCCCAGTGGATGGTGCGTTCGCGTTTGCGGGCAGCTTCGATGTCATGGATGGCATCGAGCAGGGCATGTGGCGTGAGTAAGGTTTCGATCAAGACAGCACCGTTAAGAAAGCGATCTTGATCGGTGTAGCCGACGGGGTCGGTTTCGATCCATGGTGCAATACGCAGACAACGGATGTCTGGATGATCGGTTAATAGCTTTAGTGCGGCATCGAGATGTTCCTGTCGAGGCTCGATGTTGCTGCCGAGAGCGAGGATGGCAGGCGTCCAGCCGCGTGTGATGGTAACGGCTGGATAAGCAAGTGGCAGATTGACTGGAGCTGATGGCTTTTTGATGGTGAGGGTTAGGCTGCGAATGAACGAGAACTCGTGGAGCAGCGCGTTGGCACAATGTTCTGCGGCGGCTTCAATGAGGTCAAAGGTTTTTTCTTGAAAGAGTGCGGTGAGGCGATGAGCCAATGCACCGTAATCGAGGCTTGCAGAGAGGTTGTCGCTTGTTCCTGCTTCGTGGGTGTCTAAGAGGCATTCGCAGCTGACAATAAAGGTTTGTCCGTTTTCTTTTTCGAAATCAAAGACGCCGTGATGGGCGAAAATTTCAAGATCGACAAGGCTGATTTTATCCATGTTTGTTTGCCTCCAAACGTGCGAAAGTATCGAGGGTGCGCCGAGCAAGTTGGACGTTGTGCACGCGGAAGATGCGTGCGCCGCCGAGGTAGCCGTAAAGGTCAGCAGCGGCCGTGGCTTCGTCACGTTGGTCGACAGGCAGACCGCTGAGGTTGCCGATCATGCGTTTGCGGGAAAGGCCAAGCAGCACAGGATAACCAAGAGCGCAAAGATCACTGAGATGGTGCATGCAGGCGACGTCCCAATCGAAGCTTTTAGCAAAGCCAATGCCTGGATCGAGGATGATTTGTTCGTCCTGAATGCCGGCTGCATGTGCAAGGGCGATACGGCCTTGCATATCCTGCAGCCAATCGGTAAGAAAATCGTTATAGTCTGTATCAGGACGATTGTGCATGATACAGACGGGGCAGCCATTTGCGGCAACAACGGATGCCATGTTGGTATCGGCTGTCAGGCCCCAGATGTCATTGATCATGTCAGCACCGGCACTTAGCGCTGCCTGTGCTGTTTCAGCACGATAGGTGTCAACAGAAAGTGGCAGATCAATGGTGGTTTTTAATGCTTTTAGAATAGGTAGTAGGCGTGTGCATTCTTCATCCACACTGATTTGTGTGTGTCCGGGGCGAGTTGATTCAGCGCCGATGTCGATGATATCGGCGCCTTCTTCAGCAAGTTGCTGCGCATGGCGCACAGCAGCGTCGATGCTGTTGTAGCGTCCGCCGTCCGAAAAGGAGTCTGGGGTAACATTTAAGATACCCATAACAATAGGGGTGATGCCAGATAGATTGAAGGTTTTATTGCCGATGTTCATAGGTCCTCCTCAGTCGATGATAGTGGCATTTTTCAAATTTTCGGGCCAGTAGCAGTCTGCGGCTGCAGCACAGCGGAAACAGGCTCGGCTGCGCTTATCAGCCAATGCGAGGAGTTCTCCAAGGTTGGCTGTGGCTGGATCGATTTCAGCATTGCGTTGACGGTGTGCGCTGATAGCTGCGCAAATGTTGTCAATCGTGTTTTGGGGAGCGCCGCAGTCGCTGAGCCATTCTTTGGCCAGACGTGCGCTGGCACGGTCATGGTCGTCATCATTTTGGCTGCGGCCTATATCGTGAAGCAAAGCAGCCAAATAGACCGTTTCTTTGTCAAAGGAGCGGTGGTTTTCCAGGACGAGAATCCAACTGATTCGCGCAACATCGAGTGCGTGATCGAGACCGTGTCGGCAGAAGCGACGGGTTTGTTCACGGTTTTCGATGGTGTTGATGGCTTGAATAAAGCCATCGTGATGTAAAAGGCAGCCAACGATTTTCATGCGCGAATCATACTGAGACAGGTTTGTTTGAGTTCGGCATTGGACTCAAATTCACCACGGCAGGCAATGGTAGCGGTTTTTGCGCCAGGCTTTTTGACCCCGCGCATGGTCATGCAAAGATGTTCGGCTTCAATGACCACCATGACACCGCGCGCATCAAGATAAGTCATAATGTCATCGGCGATCTGCGTGGTCATTTGTTCCTGCAGCTGCAGGCGACGGGCATAGACTTCGACGGTGCGTGCCAGTTTACTGAGACCAACGACACGGTCGTTTGGAAGATAAGCGATATGAGCTTTTCCATAGAATGGCAATAGATGGTGTTCGCAAAGAGAGTAGAATGGAATGTCTTTCTCCAGGAGAAACTCTGAATGAGGGACATCGAATTGTTTAGAGAGATGCTCTTCTGCATCATGATCCATGCCACTCAGCAGTTCGGCATACATCTTGGCGCAGCGTTTTGGGGTTTCAACCAATCCTGGGCGATCTGGATCTTCACCGATGGCAATCAGCAGATCGCGGATGGCTTTTTCTGTTTTTTCAATATTTACCATTGCACGTCTATCCTTTCACATTGAGAGAGTACGCGGCGCGATCTTTCTAAGTGAGAGAGAGAGCCGCAGATGATGAGTATGTCATTATTGGAGAGCGCTTTAAGACAGCTTCGTACAGCTGTTTCAAAATTCGCTTCTAAAGTAATTTTTGCTGGTGAGATATATTGAGCAGCTATTTCTTGCAGCATTGCTGGGTCGGCAGAACGTTCATTGTCGATCGTGGTTAGAGTGAGGTGATCACAGACAGGCGCAATGCCTTTGAGAATGCCCGATGCATCCTTGTCTTTAAATATATGTATGAGAAAATGCACGCTTTGATGCGGGAACCAAGCCTGTACTGTTTCTGTTAATGCAGTGGCAGCCTGTGGGTTGTGTGCGCCGTCTAAAATAATAATAGGTTTTTGGCAAACCACTTCAAAGCGACCAGGCCAGTGCACAGTAAGCAGCGCGTTTTGAACAGTAGGTGTTGGCAATGTCCAGCCCTTGTTGCGCAGTGCCTGCACGGCTTCCATGATAAGCGCGAAATTATGTACCTGATGAATACCAATGAGGGGATAGTGATAGCTGATGCCTTCAAAGGAAATGGTTTGCCCACTAAGGTCGCGATTCATCACTTGGCATTTTTCAATGGCAGAGAATTGACAAGCTGCGTGTCGTTGCGCTGCTGTATTTGCGATGACGGCGTTGATGGTTGCGCCATTGTCGTAGGCGACAACAGGTACACCTTCTTTGATAATGCCTGCTTTTTCAGCGGCGATGGCTTCAGGCGTATCACCTAAAAACTGCATGTGATCCATGCCAATGGCGGTGAAGATAACCAACTCTGGGTGTTCGACCACATTGGTGGCATCAAGACGACCGCCAAGACCGGTTTCCTGTACCATCACTTCAGCGTGGCAAGCGATAGCGATCAGATAAGCAATGGCCAGCTCCATTTCAAAGATGGTCGGATGGGGATAACCAGCAGCGACAATCGAAAGACAAGCGTTTTCTACTTTTTCAAAAGCAGTAGTGAACACAGTTTCTTCCGCTGGTAAACCGCCAATACGAAACCGATCGAGGTAAGTGCTTACTTCTGGCGAAGTGTAGGTGGCTGTATGATACCCGCAGGCTTCTAGTATGGCCGCTAATGTTGTAACCGTAGAGCCTTTGCCATTGGTGCCAGCAACATGGATGACTTTAAGCTGACGTTCAGGGCGGCCCAATGCTTCCATAAGCCGAGTAATACCATCAAGCCCATAGACAGAACCAAGAGAATGATACTTCTCAAGCGTCTGTTTTGCTTCTTCGTAGGTCATAATTTCCTCCATAAATAAAAAGCACTTCCCAAGAGAGGAAGTGCAAAGTGATCGCGGGAGCGTCCGGTGTATCGCAGGCACAAGTGCCTTTCGTTCAACAGCACTCCCTCGTCTGTTGACACTTATCCAATTTGGAACGCACAGGGACTAAGACCATAGTATCGTATATTCCGCTGCCATAGACCTTGTCTAATTGTCATTGGCGTGGGATAATAAGTTAAAAGATTGTTAAAGAGGGGAGGTTTAATCCATGAATGATAACAACCAGCAAACAGAAAATTGCCAAGAAACATCCTGTAAAGATGATCTTATGCAAGGATTGATGGCGTTGTTCGCTCAGGCAGATGCCGCCGAAGAAACGGACGACACCACCTCCGATCAGGACTGAATGAGTATAGTATAACACTTTTTTCATGTCCACGAAAGATAGTTTTTATTTATAATAATATAATGGTCATATCACGACCAAAACTGTACCCTTAGAGTGGTTGAAAAACACGCGAACTTTCAAAAAATAACGTTAATTGCCATAATCCTCAAGAATAGAACAGCGAAAACAACTGTGCTATAATAAAAATAGAATATATATATAAATGGCGGGTGATCATGTGACGATCCAGCAATTAAAATATATCGTTTCCGTTGTCGAAAATGGTACCATTACAGAAGCAGCCAAAAAATTATACATTTCTCAGCCGAGTCTTTCAAATGCTATCAAAGACATTGAAGAAGAAGTGGGCATCACAATCTTTATACGCAGCCGTGCCGGTATAGTTGTCACACCGGAGGGCATGGAGTTTGTTGGCTATGCGCGGCAAGTGCTGCGACAAATGGAATTATTAGAAGACAAATATATTTCTCATACTCCGGGAAAGATTCGTTTTAGTGTATCTTCGCCACAGTATGTGTTTACAACCAACGCTTTTGTGGATATCGTTGAAGAATTCGGCAAGGAACGTTTTGAGTTTATCCTTCATGAGACAACCGTTCATCAAATTTTGGATGATGTAAAAAATCGTTTTAGCGATTTAGGTATTATTTATGTCAGTCGTGAAAATGAACAGGCGATGCGTAAAACACTAGAAGAAAACAAATTGTCATATTATGAATTGTTCAGCGTAAAACCACAGGCATTTCTTCGAGCAACACATCCATTGGCTGAACAAAAATGTGTACAGTTGGAAGAACTGCAACAATATCCACGCATTCGTTTTATGCAAGGGAAAGAAGATCATGCCCATTTTTCCGATGAACTATATGGTGATTTATCAACAGATAAAAGCATTCGTATTAGTGATACCGGAAGCTTGGTTAACCTTCTTTTAGGAACAGAGGCGTACACCATTTCCAACGGTTTTTTTCCGCGTTATCTGCAAGGAACAAAAATTGTTGGTGTACCTTTGGCTGAAGACGAAACAATGAGTATTGGCTATATCTTGAGTGAAAAACAGGAACTGTCTGAGTTAGGGCGTATTTATATTGAAAAATTAAAGAAATACGGTGAATCAGACACTTAAAAACGAATAAAAACGAAAGCCGAGACAGGCTTTCGTTTTTTTATGCCATAAAAAAGCAGTGGCAGATAGGTGCGCGTGTCCATCATACTGTCTGCCGCTGCTGCAAAAAAACGTTTAATTATTGTAATTCAATAATATGGAATTTCTTTTTACCTTTGCGGATTTTTAACTGTCCATCGGCAAAATCGTTGGTAGTGACATTGTAGTGAACGTCACCGACGGCAACATCATTCAACGATACACCGCCTTGTTCGACAAGACGACGACCTTCACTGGTGGTTGAAGTCAGACCGACCTGTTTAAGCAAATTGAGCAGACCAACCCCATCGCCTTCGAAATCGGCTGCTGCCATTTGTGTGGTTGGGATAGAACCTTCTTGACCGCCGCCAGCAAAAAGTGCGCGTGCAGCTTTTTGTGCTTCTTCAGCAGCCTCAGCGCCATGCACGTTCTTGGTTACTTCATAAGCAAGGACTTCTTTGGCTTTGTTGATTTCAGCGCCTTCCAAGCTGGACAAACGGTTAACTTCTTCCATAGGTAAGAATGTCAACAGAGATAAGCAATTGCGCACATCTTTATCGTCAACATTACGCCAATATTGGTAGAAATCATAAGGCTTCATTTTATCAGCATCCAGCCAAACGGCACCATTGGCTGTTTTACCCATCTTCTTGCCTTCGCTGTTTGTGAGCAGTTTGAATGTTAATCCATAAGCTTCGCCTTGATCAGCACGGCGGATCAGTTCTACCCCGCCAATGATATTGCTCCATTGGTCATTGCCACCAAACTGAAGTTTGCAATTATAATTGCGATACAAGTGAAGAAAATCGTAAGACTGCATGACCATATAGTTAAACTCTAAGAAAGTCAAGCCTTGTTCCATGCGGGATTTATAGCATTCTGCATTGATCATACGATTGATTGAAAAGTAAGCGCCGTAATCGCGCAGAAATTCAATGTAGTTTAGCTTGCGTAGCCAGTCGGCATTGTTCAGGAGCAGTGCTTTGCCATCAGAGAAATCGATGAAGCGTTCTGCCTGCTTCTTGAAATGATTGACATTGTCGTCGATTTGGTCGATGGTCATCACACGGCGCATATCGCTGCGACCGGATGGGTCGCCAATCATACCAGTGCCGCCGCCGGCAAGAAAGATTGGGCGATGGCCATGCTGCTGCATGTGCTGTATAACCATGAATTGGATATAGTGACCGACATGTAAGCTGTCAGCGGTAGGGTCAAAGCCAATATAAAAGGTGACCTTCTCCTTGCCAAGAAGCTCACGGATTTCGTCTGGATGCGTGGCTTGTTCAATGTAGCCGCGTTCTGTCAGCACATCGTAAACGTTTCGTTCCATTTATTCTGATACCTCCAAAAAAGTCATAGTGCTCCTATCACTATAACGAAAAATGGCGCATAAAGCAAATAAAAAAACACCTCGGAATGCTTCCGAGGTGTTGGAATAGACCATTTTACTTGTTAATGGTTTCAGCGATTTGATCAGCGAGGGTGTCAAGCTGAGCATAGACGTCATCGGTTGGGGTGAACTGAGAACGTACGCTTTCGCCGACTTGTTTCATTTTGATGCTGTTGCAGCGATCGTTGAGTTGAGCGCAAGCTTCACCGCTCCAGCCAAAGCAACCAAGGGTTGCATATGGACGACCAGCAGCAGATACTGCATCAATGCAGCTGATGACATCGAGAACTGGCTTCAAGGCTGCACGGTTCAGGGTTGGGGAACCGAATACAAGGCAGTCATCTTCGAGATGGGCAGCGATGTCGGCAGCATCGGTCTTAATCACATCAAAAGCAGAGACAACGATGCCTTTTGCGCTGAGTTTGTCGGCCAAATACTGGCACATCTGTCTGGTGTAGCCATAAGCGGATACATAGTAGATGGCAACGGTTTTATCGGTTTTTTCTTCAGGAGTTGCCCACTTGCGATAAGTATCCATTGCTGCCTTAATGTCATCGCCAGCGATCATTGGGCCGTGGCTTGGGCAAACCAATGCGATGTCAAGATCTTTGATACGATCGAGGGCACGCAGAACAAATTTTGCGAATGGTCCCATGATGGCATCGTAGTAAACTTTAAATTCTTTTTCATAAAGATCTTTTTTGTAGGCCTTGTGTACATACATGGTTGGTTCAGCATAGTGTGCACCAAGGAAGTCGCAGCTAAAGAGAATCTTATCTTCAGCAAGATAAGTCATCATCGTATCTGGCCAGTGGATGTTAGGGCTGACACAGAAAGTCAGTGTTTTACCGCCAAGTTCAAGCGTATCGCCATCTTTTACTGCTACGCGATTGAATGGCATACGAACGATGTTATCGAGATTTTTGAGGCAAGCTGCAGTACCGTAAACAACGATGTCAGGGTTGTGTTCGATGACCAGGCGGATTGCGCCGGAGTGGTCAGGTTCGGTGTGGTTGACAACCATGTAGTCAATGTTTTTAAGATCAGTGATGGCTTCAACATTTTCTACAAAGAGGTTTTCAAAACCTTTGTGAGCCCCATCGATCAAAGCAGTTTTTTCAGAACCTTGAACGAGATAGGAATTGTAAGTGGTACCGTATTCGGTAGCCATAATGATGTCGAACACGCGCAGTGTAGGGTTAGAAACACCGACATAATAAACGTTGTCAGCGATTTTCATGAAATGATCTCTCCTTTAGTAATGGTCGTATATTGTTTGCTTTTTCGCTACCCCTTATTCTAACATAAAATGGTTGTATTTCAACCTGTCAATAGAGTTTTGTAATTAAAATTGTATATATATGACAGAAGCGGGTATTATTTAAGCGCGTTTTTAATAGGAGTCTATAAATTTACTTTGTGCTTTTTTTAGCAAAGATTCTTGCGAAGAAGAATAGCATTCGATATGATTATAATAACAACAATAGATTTGGTATATTGGGGGTGAAGATCGTCATGAAAACGGAGAAGATTCCTGAAGCGACAATTACAAGATTATCCTTGTATTCAAGATATCTTAGTAAGATGGAGAAACTTCACGTACAGAAAGTATCTTCTGTTGAAATCGCCCAGGGGGTTCAGGGAACACCTGCACAGGTGCGCAAAGATTTGGCGTACTTTGGTGATTTTGGAATGCGTGGTGTAGGATATAATGTGACAAGTCTCAATAATATCATTAAAGAAATTCTTGGCTTGGATCACCAATGGCGAATGATTCTTATTGGCGCTGGGAACCTTGGCAGTGCATTGACGCATTATGCTGGCTTTGAAAAAAGAGGGTTTAAAATTTCGGCGGCATTTGATAATGATGTCAATAAGATTGGTATGACGCTTAATGGTTTGCCAATTCTGCCAATCACAAAATTGGTCGAATATATTGAAGAAAATGATGTGGATATTGCCGTGCTGGCTGTGCCAGAATCTTCTGCTCAAGATGTTGCTGACATTCTTTGCGGCACGAAGATCAAAGGTATAATGAATTTTTCACCGTCGTCTTTGGTGCCGTGTGAAAATATTGAAATTCGTCAGGTTGATCTGGCGGTGAGTTTGGAAGCGTTAAGCTATCGCATTAAAAGTAAATATGACGATGAATAAAAAAGCCTTTGCCTTATCAAAGGCTTTTCTTTTTATAGGCGACGGAGGAATGTACAATGAATAGACCGCTTATATTAGCTTCAACATCGCCAAGGCGGCGCATGTTGCTGGCAGAACTTGGTGTTGCATTTGACATTGTGGCACCGACTTTAAAAGAAGAACGTTTGAACATGACGCTGCCTCTGCCGTTGGCATTGGAGGCTTTGGCTGCAGCAAAAGCAAAATCGATTGCTGCTCAATATCCGAAGGCGTTGGTGTTGGGCGCTGATACGATTGTTTGCAAAGATGGTGCTGTGCTGGGTAAACCTGCCAATGCGGATGAAGCTGCACGCATGTTGCATGATCTTTCTGGCGCCAAGCATGAGGTGATTACGGCTGTTGCTCTATGTTGCGGTGAAACGGGACAAGTGATGAGCGATCATGCAATTAGTTCTGTGCATTTCCGTGTGCTTGGTGAAGAAGAGATCCAGGCATATATTGCAACAGGAGAGCCGTTTGACAAAGCCGGTGCCTATGGTATCCAAGGTGGTGGCGGGCAATTTGTGCAGGCATTGGACGGTGATTTTGATAATGTCGTTGGTCTGCCAATGGCTTTGGTACGGCGTATGATGGCTGCATGGAAGGAGACGGTGCGATGAACACGTCACAGCTTGAATCCTTAAAGATCAAGGATCGACCGCCGGAATTACAACCACGCGAAAAATTGATTCTTAAAGGTGCGCAGCAATTGACAGAAACAGAGCTTTTAGCGATTCTTTTGCGTACAGGTACTGCAAAGTGCGATGTGTTGGAACTGGCGCAAATGGTATTAGAAGAAGCCGGCGGTTTGGAAGGATTGTTGTGCCAAGATATGAAAGCATTATGTGCGATCAAAGGAATTGGTCAAACGAAGGCCTGTACCTTGATGGCCACCATTGAGATTGGACGGCGTTTGGTGCGTTTAGGAAGCAGTAAAGAAATGGGCATTTGTGATTCTTTTGGTGCTGCCGCTGCGCTGCGTGAGAATTTTCACAGCGATGAGCAGGAATCGTTTCATGTGCTTTATTTAGATGCTAGAAATAAGATTATTGATGTCAAAGAACTTTTTCGTGGCACTGTTAATGGGACCAACGTGCATCCACGAGATATTTTTCGCGAAGCTGTGCGGCTTAATGCGGTGGGGTTGATTGTGGGGCATAATCATCCAAGTGGCGATTTAACACCGAGCAGAGAGGACTTATTGTTGACCAAGCGCGTGCGCGAAGGTGCAGCGCTTTTAGGATTGTCATTTTTGGACCATATTATTTTAGGAGGTATGTATAGCGAATCGTACTTTAGCTTCAAAGATGCTGGCTATCTTGAGTAACCATTTCATAAAATCGTTACCGTCAGGACTGCACAATTTGTAAATGCTTTGTTGTTGCCCTGGCGGGTATTTTTTTGCTACAATCGTTTGCGATGAAGAAACGGCTAACGTTTGTTCATTTTTTTATCTTAAAAAAGAAAAGAGGATTTTATGAAAAAAACGATCAGTATGTTGTTGCAAGCAGCGATACTGCTGTCGACGCTTTTGGGAACAGTGCCGGCATCAGCAGCATCGGCGCCGGAAATTGCTGGAACCAGCGCTGTGATTATGGATGCAACAACAGGAGAGGTATTGTGGAGCAAAGATGCTGACACCGTGCGTCCTGTTGCCAGTATGACCAAAGTTATGGCATCATATCTTATTTTGGAAGCGGTTCAGTCGGGTCAGATCACCATGGATACGCAGGTGCCGATTAGTACATATACCTATTACTTTTCCCGTGATGATGTATATTCCAATATTCCTTTTGAGGATGGTGCAGTCTATACTGTTGCGGATATGCTTGAAGCTTTTCTTTGCTATTCTGCCTGCGCTGCAGGCCCTGCGTTGGGCGAACTGGTGTATGGATCAGAAGAGAATTTTGTGGTTGCAATGAATGCAAAAGCACAAGAACTGGGCATTAATGCGCGTTTTGACCAGAGCTATGACGAAGGATACATGAGCGCTCATGCGATGGCAACACTGGCACGTCAGGTGCTGAATGAATGTCCGGAAATATTGACCTATACAAGCATGAAAACCTTTACTTTTAATGGTAAAACATACGCATCCAGCAATGAATTGCTGGGGAGTGATGATGCCAGCATTGGCGTGGTAGATGGACTGAAAACCGGTTGGACGCCTCAGGCGGGGAGCTGTATGGCTGCAACAGCGACCAAAGATGGCTCTCGCTTGATTACAGTTTCGATGAATGCAAAAGCAGTCAATGCACGCTATAGTGATAGTGCGTCGTTGTTGCGTTATGGCTTTAACGTGTTGGCAGAGCGTAAGGCGAATGGCTATGCGTATGCGTCACCAAACCAAGCAACTGTTAGCATGAACGGCCAACAGCTGAGCCTGCAGGCTTACATGGCAAATGACAACAATTATGTGCGTTTGCGTGATTTTGCAGCTATTTTAAATGGCACGGGATCACAATTTGGTCTCACGTATGACAGCGCCAGTGGGGCTGTAGTGATCAATAGTGGTGCACCGTACGAAGGAACAAATTCTGGTGGACTTATTCAGGGAGAAACGGTCATGAGTCAACTGCACCAACCTGTATTGTATGTTGATGGTGCAGCTTACACGATTAACTCTTATCTTATTGGCGATTTAAACTATATGAAGATTCGTGATCTCTGTGCAGCCATTGGCTGTGATATTGACTGGGATCAGGCAACAGGGCAAGTGATTTTGATGCCAAAAGCTTCATCCACAGATGATGGCAGTGCTATTGTTGCAGATGATACGATGCCGCTTGAGAACAATATAGCAGCATAAAAATACAATGATTCAGCAGCCCATCACTCTTATTCAACAGAGTGATGGGCTGCTTTTTGTGTGAATAGAGAATTTTAATCCGAAAAAAAGTGAAAGAAAAATTATTTTTATGGTCATTTTTCAGAAAAATGATGCATAAATGGTAGAATATAGATATAATAGTATTTACATATATTCCATTACTGTGTAAAGATGCCTATGTATCTATATGTGATATTGGATGACAAAAAGCGCTTTGAGCGCCTATGTATGAGGAGGTAGGGACTGTGAAAGAAATTAAAACGATTTTGGTAGCGAATCGCGGTGAAATTGCGATTCGTATTTTCCGCGCCTGCAAGGAGCTGGGAATTAAGAGTATTGCTATTTATTCTGAAGAAGATAAGAATTCTCTGTATCGTACCATTGCGGATGAATCCTATCGTGTAGGTAAAGGGAAAGCCCCTGTTGACGCTTACCTGGATATTTCCGGGATCATTACTTTGGCAAAATCCAAAGGCGTGGATGCCATTCATCCTGGCTATGGGTTCTTGGCTGAAAATGCTGAATTTGCTCAGGCTTGTGAAGAAGCTGGGATTGAGTTCATCGGTCCGGATCATAACATGCTGCGCGCTTTAGGCGATAAGATTCAGTCTAAGAAGGTCGCTATTGAAGTTGGCGTACCAACCATTCCTGGTGTTGAACGTGCTGCACTTAATGTTGAAGAAGCCAAGGAATTTGCAAAAGTTGCAGGCTATCCTGTTATTTTGAAGGCCAGCGCTGGCGGCGGTGGTCGTGGTATGCGTGTTGTTCGTACCGAAGACGACATGGAACAGGAATATAACAGCGCAACCAGCGAAGCAAAGAAAGCCTTTGGTATTGCTGATGTATTCGTTGAAAAATATATTGAACGTCCAAAGCATATTGAAGTTCAGGTACTCGGCGATAAATACGGCAACACGGTTCACATGTTTGAACGTGATTGCTCCATTCAGCGTCGCCATCAAAAAGTCATCGAATTTGCGCCTTCTCTGGTTCTCACTGATGAACAGCGTGCAGCCATCTGTGAAGATGCGCTTAAGATTGCACGTCACGTTAACTATCGCAGTGCTGGTACTGTTGAATTCCTCGTTGATGCCAACGGCAACCACTACTTTATCGAAATGAACCCACGTATCCAGGTTGAACACTGCGTTACCGAGCAGATCACTGGTATTGACATTGTTCAGGCTCAGATTCGTGTGGCTCAGGGTTATAAGCTGTCCGATCCGGAAATTGGCATTCCAAGCCAGGATTCCATCACTTATCGCGGTTATGCGATCCAGTGCCGTGTTACCACTGAAGATCCTGCCAACAACTTTGCCCCAGACACTGGTACGATCGAAGTATATCGCTCCAGTTCCGGTCATGGTATTCGTTTGGACAGTGGGAATGCTTATGCTGGTGCAACCATTTCTCCATTCTATGACAGTCTGCTTGTCAAGATCATTGCCTATAACCGTACCTTTGAAGGCACCATTGATACTGCGATCCGCTGCTTGCATGAAACCAAGATCAAAGGTGTTAAGACCAACATTGGCTTCCTGATCAATGTTCTCAATCACAAACGTTTCCGTGAAGGTCAGTGCGATACTAGCTTCATTGCTCAAACGCCTGAACTGTTCGACATCCACGGCGGCGACAATATGGAAAAGAAGATGCTGACCTTCTTGGCCAACAAAGCCGTCAATGAAGTTAAAGGTGAAAAGCCAGAATTCAATGAACTGGAAGTACCTGCTTTCGATAAACCACTGCTTCTCCGCGGCACCAAGCAAATGCTTGATGAAAAAGGACCAAAGGCTGTTGCTGATTGGGTTATGCAGCAGGATCGCCTCCTGATCACTGATACTTCCATGCGTGATGCTCAGCAGTCTCTGCTTGCAACACGTATGCGTACCGTTGATATGACCCGCATTGCACCTGCTTATGCAACTGCATGCAAGGACTTCTTCTCCATGGAAATGTGGGGCGGGGCGACCTTCGATACCTCTTATCGTTTCCTGAAGGAATCTCCATGGGCGCGTCTCGATGAACTGCGTGAATTGATTCCAAACGTTCTTTTCCAAATGCTTCTGCGTGGGGCAAACGCTGTTGGTTATAAGAACTATCCAGATAATCTGATTCGTGAATTTATCCAGGAATCTGCCAAGAGCGGCATTGACGTCTTCCGTATCTTCGACTCCCTCAACTGGGTTGAAGCCATGAAGGTTTCTATTGACGAAGCGCTCAAGACTGATAAACTCGTTGAAGGGTGCATCTGCTACACTGGTGATATTACGGATAAGTCTCGTAAGAAATACGATCTTGATTACTATATTCGCAAAGCAAAAGAACTCGAAGGCCTTGGCTGCCATATGCTCGGCATTAAGGATATGAGTGGCCTTTTGAAGCCTATGGCTGCAACTGAGCTGATTAGTGCTTTGAAATCTGAACTGAGCATTCCAATTCATCTCCACACCCACGATTCTACGGGCAATGGTGTTGCTACGCTGCTGATGGCTGCACAGGCTGGTGTTGATATTGTTGACGTGGCCTTCAATGGTGTTGCAGGTTTGACCAGTCAGCCAGGGTTGAACTCTCTTGCTGCAGCGCTCACGCTGACCAAACGTGACACGGGTCTCGATCTTGATAAACTGCAGAAGATCTCCGATTACTGGGGTGAAGTGCGCAAATACTACAATCAGTTTGAATCTGGTATGCGTTCTGGCTCTGCTGAAATTTACAAATATGAAATTCCTGGCGGTCAGTATTCCAACTTGAAGCCACAGGTAGAAAGTTTCGGCCTTGGTCATAAGTTCGAAGAAGTTAAGGAAATGTATTCCACCGTTAATGACATGCTGGGTGATATTGTAAAAGTTACCCCATCCTCTAAGGCTGTTGGTGACATGGCAATCTTCATGGTTCAGAACAACCTGACGCCAGACAATATCATTGAAAAAGGGAAAAACATTGACTTCCCAGATTCCATCGTTTCTTATTTCGAAGGGATGATGGGTCAGCCAGAAGGTGGTTTCCCTGAAGATCTGCAGAAGATCGTTCTCAAGGATAAAGAACCAATCACCTGCCGCCCAGGCGAATTGCTTCCTGATGAAGACCTCGAAGCAGATGCTGAATATCTGAAGAAAGAATTCGGTATTGATGCTGGCAGACGTGAAGCCTTGAGCTATGCACTTTATCCACGTATGTATGAAGAATACCTGAAGGGTCTGAAGAAAAATCCTACCCTTTGCAACCTCGATAGCGACCAGTTCTTCTTTGGCCTGAACAAAGGTGAAAGCGGTGACATCGCTGTTGATGAAGGGAAGGTTATGAGTGTTCGTTTGATCGACATCAAAGAACCAGACGAAGAAGGCAACTCTGTGGTTTCCTTTGAAGTCAACGGCAGCTATCGTACCGTAAAGGTTGCCAATGAAGCTGCTGCGAAGTCTCTGACCATCGTTCGTAAACCAATGGCTGATCAGGACAACCCTGCTCATGTTGGTGCAAACATCCCAGGCACGGTTATCAAGATTCTGGTTAAAGAAGGCGACGAGGTTGAAGAAAATCAGCCACTGATCATTCTTGAGGCCATGAAGATGGAAACCAATGTTCTGAGCCCACGCAAAGGTAAGGTTGCTCGTATCCTCGCTGAAGACGGTGCTCAGGTTGAAGCTGGCGAATTGATCGTCGAGCTGGAAGTATAATCTTATAATTGTCGCATGGGAGCAGCTGCCAAAAGGGCGCTGTTCCCATTGCTTTTTGGAGTGTTAATATGGAGCTCATTGAGAAATTTTTTAAACCGCTGATTTTGGTCGCAGCACTTGTGTGGTTCATTTTGGCGGCTTTTCGCTTGCTGACTGTGGAACAACTGCTGATTTATGTAGGCGTGCTGTCAATTTGCATGGGTACTCGCAATTTGTTAATTTTGAATATTAGTCAGCGTTCCGGTCAATTGCATAATAAGATTCAGTTTTATGTGGATCAGTATGGAATGAAGAAGGGCCTGATTCGTTATGCAGTGGTTCTGATCGGGGTTTATCTGATCATTGGGGTTCTTCTGATCGTTGTAAATATTTAATACGAAGGAGCGTCATGAATTTATGAAAACTTGGAAAATCCGTTCTTCCAATCATGCCGCTGCCCGTTTATTGGCTGACGCGCTCAAGCTGCCGCTGCCATTGGCGAGAATTCTTGCCAGTCGTGGCTATGCGGCGCCTGAACAGGCGTCGGCTTTTTTGTATGCAGAACTGGAAGATCTGAGCCGGCCTTTTATGCTGCCAAATCTGGGCGCTGCGGTAGAAGTGATCGAGGAGGCACTTGCACAGAAGAAAAAAATCGCTATATATGGTGACTATGATGTTGATGGTATCTGTGCATCGACGTTGATGCGTGAGGTGTTTTCGTGGCTGGGTGCTGATGTACGTGTGTATATTCCAAGTCGCCTCAAAGAAGGATATGGGATGAATGCCGATGCACTGGACCGTTTGCTGGACGAGGGCGTTGAAGTGGTCATTACTGTTGACAATGGTATTGCGTCAGCGGAACTCATTAGAGACTATTCAACCAAAGGTTTGACTTTTGTGGTGACAGATCACCATCAGTTGCCGGATGAATTGCCATGCTGCATCGTGGTCAATCCATTATTGGCGCCGAGCATTACGACGCCATATCGTCGCTTGTGTGGCTGTGGAACGGCCTATTTTTTGGCGATGGGCATGTTGATGCGCTTAGCACCAACGTTATATGATAAAACACATCGTCAGGCTTTGCTGGATCTTGTGGCGGTGGCAACAGTGGCGGATCTTGTGCCGTTGTTGGATGACAATCGCATTCTGGTACGTGAGGGATTGCGCGTGATTAATGCTTCACCGCGTCCTGGCCTGGCGGCTTTGGCTAAGCTCATGTGTGGTGATGAAGCCATTAAGGCATCGGACATCGCTTTTCGCATTGCACCATGTATCAATGCTTGCGGCAGATTGGACAAAACGCAGGACGCGCTGGATTTGTTTGCGCCGCAGCCAGTGGGTGATGTCAACGCCTTAGCAGAAACAGTGCGAGACTATAATGACACCCGCAAAGAAATGGAACAGCGTATCACTAAGGAAGCAATCGCACAGTTTGAAGAGGCCACTGGGCGCATGAACTGTGCCATTGCTGTTGGCGAAGATTGGCATCCTGGCGTGATTGGCATTGTTGCTTCGCGTTTGGTGGAACAGTTTCATTGCCCATCAATTGTGCTGACAACCACTCAGGAAAAACCGGACGTTTATACGGGGTCAGCGCGTAGTGTGACGGGATTTCATATGTATGAAGGCTTGTCTGCGGTGTCTGACCATCTTCTTCAGTTTGGCGGCCACGAAATGGCAGCAGGATTGAGTGTGTCCAGAGAACAACTGCCTGCTTTTAAGGCAGCTTTTGCTCAGGTTGCTGCTGCTTATGAGGAAGAAATTAGCGATCATGTTCTTTGGATTGATGATGTCATTACCATTGATGATGCCAATGAAGCATTGGAAGAAGCACTGCGTTTGCTTGAACCATGTGGATGTGAAAATCCAGAGCCAGTGTTTGCTATGGAGCACATGTGGCGATTTGGTCATCGATCTGTGGGTGCAGAAGGTGACCATTTGCAGCTGCAATTTAAAGATCGCAATGGTGAGATGGTACCAGCTATTGCTTTCCGCCAGGGACATTATGTGTTCTCAGACAAACATCGTTATGATTTTGCGTTTCATATTCATGAGCACTGTTTTCGCGGCGTGTGTGGAGTGCAGCTTCAAGTGACAGATATTATGCCATCATGGCAGGCGGAAGAATCGGCCATGATGCGTGCATTTATGGCCAACGGTGCGAATTATTTAGACAGTGGTGCATTAAGTGGCATTGCTGATCGCCCGCTCTTTTTCACCAAGCTGCGTGGGGTTAGTTTTGACGATCGTCAGGATCACATTGGCAAACTGACTGTAGGTACACAGCTGGCGCTTCTGCGTGAGCCGAACAATCCTGCTGATGGCAATGCCATCGCTTGTCTGACGGAAGCAGGTGATAAAATAGGCTATCTTTCACGAGAAATTGCAGCGCAATTGGCGCCGCTCATGGATCTTGGCGCTGAATATCATGCAGAAGTGTCAAAAATCACTGGTGAGGATGGCCAACATCACGGTGTTAACATTCTTGTGCAAAGTAATATGGCGTCAGAAGCAGTAAAAACTGCTGAAAATGATGGTGACGAATTGGCCACTTTGCCACAGGATATGTTGGTAGATTTGTTGACTGATGCCTTTGTGGAAGATGGTGCGCTCTTGCCAATTCAGGAAGCAGCGATAGCCAATATTATTGATGCCCATGAAGACACGGCCGTGATTATGCCAACTGGGCGCGGCAAATCGTTGATCTATCAGATTGCAGCAGGTGTTCTGGCACGGCGTGATCATAAGATGACCTTGGTGATATCGCCACTGAAGGCATTGATTCAAGACCAATACGTGGCTTTGTGTGATCATTTGGGCACGCTGGGTTATCGCATCTATAAAGGTAATGGTGATCTGTCCAAAATTGAGCGGGAAGAACTGCTGGCAGCGCTGGCCAAAGATGCTGTAGATGTGCTGCTGTTGACACCAGAATTTTTTGTGCGTCATCAGACATTGTTCCAAAGGCATGCAGAACGTATTGGCCAGATTGTACTTGATGAAGCCCATCATATGTTGGATAAGCGGCCGGCTTATAAAAAATTACGAGATTTGAAAAACGCTTATCCTTCTGCAGTGTGGACTTATTTAACAGCGACGGTGCCAGCGACGGAAGCGCATGCATTTCAAGAAATTATTTCTGGCGCAGGGCTTTATATTGACGACCATATCCGCTATAATTTACGTATTATCGATGCACGACACACCGATAAAAAGCTGGTTTATCTATATCGTCTCTTCATGCATCCGGAAAAAACCATCTGCTATGTTAACAGTCGTAAACAGGCGTTTGGCTTGTCGCAACGTTTGCGCGAGATTCTTCCGTATACTTTGCGACCATTGGTGGGCTATTATCATGGTGGGTTGCCGGGAGAAGCGCGTCGTGCCATCGAGACTGCTTTTAAAGAGGGCGACATTCGCTTGCTTTTTGCAACGACTGCTTTTGGCGAAGGTGTACACATTTCAGACATCCGTCATGTGGTGTTGTATCATCCTTGCTTTTCTATAGAAGCGTTTAACCAATTGGCTGGTCGCTGCGCACGAGATGGCGAACAAGGACAGATTCATTTGCTGTATAGTGAAAAAGATCTGGCGCTGAATGAAATGATCATTGGTGACCGTGCGCCATCACGAGAAAATCTCGGGAAAATGTATCAGCTTTTGAAAGCGGCAGCCAAGCCGCATGATTATCTGATAACAGTGCCAACAGACGAACTGGAAGAACAATTGTGCACGCTTTCTGATGATTTTGCGAAGCATCAATGGCGACAAGCCCTGACAATATTTGAAGAACTTGACTTTCTGCACGTGCAGAACAGTGACATGCAAACAACCATTACAATTGAAAAAGCTCCAGCCCATCGTGCCTTGACAGAATCAGCAGCATATCTGGAAGGCACCAGTGAAGCTAGGGCGCTGTCTCAGTTTGAGAAGATTGCCTTTGTAAAAGATGTCGGTGTGCTGGAGAACATCATTCGCAGCGCACTGTGCCCTGCGAATTGGCATGGTAGGGAGGTGAAACCATGAGTCATCAAGTTGGATTCGACGATCTGATCAAGGTCGTTTTAGAAAATAACCCTCAGGCAGATACGGTCTTAATTGAGGAAGCCTATGAGTTTGCACGAGAGATGCATGATGGACAGTATCGAAAATCCGGTGAGCCGTACATCATTCACCCAGTCAATGTTGCGATCATTCTTGCTGATTTGGGCATGGACGACAACGCCATTGCAGCAGGGCTTTTGCACGATGTGGTGGAAGACACAGACTGTAGCAGCCTCGATCTTGAACGTAAGTTTAACAAAGAGGTGGCCTTTCTTGTTGAAGGGGTCACCAAACTCGATAAGATCCAATGCCATTCCAAAGAAGAACGGCAGCTTGAAAGCTATCGCAAAATGTTTGTGGCCATGGCGCAGGACATTCGTGTTATTATCATTAAATTGGCTGACCGCCTGCACAACATGCGTACCATGAGTTTCCAGTCTCCAGAAAAGCAAAAGCGCATTGCTCAGGAAACGCTGGAGATTTATTCGCCGTTGGCTGACCGATTAGGGATAATCAAGCTCAAATGGGAACTGGAAGATCTATCGCTTCGTTATCTGGAACCAGAAATCTACTACGATCTTGTTGAGCGTATTTCGATGAAGCGCCAGGAACGCTTGGAATATATTGACGAAGTCATTCGCGATTTGAAGCGTGAAATGGATGCGGTGCACCTTGAATATGAGATTGGTGGTCGTCCTAAGCATTTCTATAGCATCTATCGCAAGATGGTTAATAAACACAAAGACCTTGATGAGATCTATGATCTGATTGCGATTCGCGTGCTTGTAAATACGGTTCAGGATTGCTACATTGTGCTGGGCTTGGTGCATTCTTTGTGGAAGCCTGTGCCTGGGCGTATCAAAGACTACATTGCCATGCCGAAGCCAAACTTGTATCAATCGCTTCATACCACCGTTATTGGGCCGCGTGGTGAACGATTCGAGATTCAGATTCGTACCTTCGAAATGCATCAGATTGCAGAATACGGGGTTGCTGCCCATTGGCTGTACAAACAAAATGGCGGCAGTGAGAAGACGAAAGATGCCAACCAGTTGGATTGGCTGCAGAAGCTCAAAGAATTGCAGCAGGATGCTGTGGACAGCAAAGAGTTTCTGGACAACATCAAGCTGGAATTGTTCAGCGACAGTGTCTTTGTTTTCTCACCGGCGAGCGAAGTTTACGAATTACCAATTGGCTCCAGCCCTTTGGATTTTGCTTATCGTGTTCATACGGAAATTGGGAACCAATGCGTGGGCGCCAAAGTCAATGGCAAAATAGTGCCATTTGACTATGAATTGCAAACGGGCGATACTGTGGAAATTCTGCGTTCCAAGAACAGCCGCGGACCAAACAGCAACTGGCTGAAATTGGTCAAAACACCGCAGGCGAAAAATAAGATTCGCGCTTGGCTCAAGAAGAACAAACGTGAGGAAAACCTGAAGGCTGGGAAGGACGCTTTTGAACATTACGTAAAAGCGCATCATGCTGGTGCTGAATCGGTGTTCCTCAATGTTGACAACATCAACCGCATTTGCAGCAAACTGGGTTATAAGACCAGCGATGACCTCTATGTTGGTATTGGCGTCGGTGGCGTCAGCACCATGCAAGTGGTTAATCGTATGCGTGACGAGTTTAAGAGTGCCTTGGCGGAACTGGAAACCCAGGACAGCGCCAAAGAAGTAGATGCACAGCTGAATGCCAAGAGCAACCGTCGCGGTCCAGGAAAAAAGAACATCGGTGGTATTTCTATCCAGGGTATGGGCGATGTGGATGTCAAATTTGCCAACTGCTGCAAGCCGGTTCCAGGAGACCCAATCGTTGGCTATATCACGCGCGGCAGCGGCATCACCGTGCATCACCGTGAATGTAAAAACATTCAAAGCCTCAGCGACAAAGATCGTGCGCGTCTGATCGATGTCAACTGGGAAGGCTACGAAAACTCTGTCTATGAAGTGCAAATCTTTGTTGAGGCGCTTGACCGTCCAAAGATCACGCCGGATGTTATGGCGCTGATCAATGACTCCCATGTGCATATTGTGTCGATTACATCACGCGTTAAAGAACACATGGCATTGATGGAAATCACAGCAGAAGTCAGCGACTTACAGGAACTCAATATCGTGATGGAAAAAATAAACGCCATTCCGGATGTATTCACCGTACGGCGTGACTGATGAGAGGAGCAGCGGCATGCGAGCAGTGGTACAGCGGGTGAAAAGTGCCCACGTTGAAGTAGAGGGGGAATGCGTTGGTGCCATCGATGGAGGCTTACTGGTCTTCCTCGGTGTGACACACAACGACACCGATAAAGACGCCAAATATCTGGCAGAGAAAATTGCGGGGCTGCGCATTTTTGAAGATGCCGACGATAAGATGAATCTGTCGGTGCAGGATGTCGGCGGCAGCATCCTCAGTGTGTCTCAGTTTACCTTGTTTGGAGATTGCCGCCGTGGCCGACGCCCATCTTTCACAGAGGCTGCTGGTGCAGATCAAGGAAATGCACTCTACGAAGCGTTTAACGCGGCATTGCGTGCACAAGGGCTGACGGTCGAAACCGGGCGCTTTCAAGCGCATATGGAAGTGTCATTGGTCAATGATGGACCAGTGACCATGCTTTTAGATTCAACAAAACAATTTTGAGAAAACGAGGACAGCAACGCTATGAAATTGAATACGTTGGTCGTAGGACCATTGGAAGAAAATTGCTACATCGTTTATGATGAAAATAGTAAGAAGGCATTGATTGTTGATCCTGGTGCTGAAGCAGCGCATATTATTGCGATGATTGAAAAAGAATCACTGCAGCCTCAGCTCATTGTCAACACCCACGGACATTGGGATCATGTTGGTGCAGTAGCAGAACTGAAAGAAAAATATGGGATTCCATTTTATTTGCATGCTGACGATGAAGAGTGGCTGAGAGAACCGCTTTGTCACTTGCTTGGACAGGGTGTCGCGCCAGAATTGACTGTTGATCATACCATTGATGATGATACCGTTCTGATGCTTGGCGATGAACCGCTGCGCGTTATCCATACGCCAGGCCATACTAAAGGCGGATGTGTGCTTTGGCTGGAAAATGCAGATATAGCGTTCACTGGTGATACCTTGTTCAAAGGCACCATTGGCCGCACGGATTTTCCGGGTGGCAGCTACGAAGACATTCTGACGAGCGTACAGAAAAAAATGGCGGTGCTTCCTGACCAATGTGTGGTCTATCCTGGGCATGGTCCAAAGAGCACGATGGCATGGGAACGTGCACACAATCCGTACATGCGTTATCAAGCCTAGTGTTGACAAAGGGCGAGCCCTTCGATACAATTTTTATATATCTTAGTGAGCAAAGGTTCGTTGTGGAAGCAACGAACTTTTCACTGTATAAACGGAGGCAAGAAAATGCTAACAACGAAACCGAGAGGAACCAACGACTTTCTGCCAGGAGAGGTAGAAAAGTGGCAGTATCTCGAGGGATTGATCCGCGATCTTTTTGAAAAATATCATTACAAAGAGATCCGCACCCCGATTTTTGAACACACTGAACTGTTTTTACGCAGTGTCGGTGAAACATCCGACATTGTTTCAAAGGAAATGTATTCTTTCGAAGATAAGGGCCTGCGCCATGTGACGCTGCGTCCGGAGGGTACAGCTGGCACTGTGCGTGCGTTTGTGGAAAACAAGCTTTTTGCGCAGTCGCTGCCAGTTAAACTGTATTATACCGGTCCAATGTTCCGCTATGATCAGCCGCAGGCTGGGCGCTATCGCCAATTTCATCAATTTGGCTGCGAAGTGCTTGGCAGTGCAGACCCAATGGTTGATGCGGAAGTCATCAGCTTTGCGGTGGATCTGTTTACGAAGCTGGGGCTTCAAAGCCTGAGCGTTCTGATCAATACGGTGGGCTGCGATCATTGCCGTCCACGCTATCAGCAAGCGCTGAAAGATTATTTCAGTCAGTATAAGGATCAACTTTGCCCAACTTGTCTGGAGCGTTTGGAGAAAAATCCATTGCGTCTCCTTGACTGCAAAGAAGAAAGCTGCAAGGCTGTGGCAGCGCATGCGCCAACAACGCTGGAATATGCCTGCGACGATTGCAAGGCTCATTTTGAAAAAGTCTGCGCGTATCTTGAAAGCGTTGGCATCAAATATGAAGTCGACACCACACTCGTGCGCGGCTTAGATTATTATACTCAAACAGCGTTTGAAGTTATTATGAATAAGGTGGGCAGTCAGCAGAATGCTATCTGCGGCGGCGGCCGCTACAACAAGCTTGTCAGCGAAGTTGGCGGTGATGATATCCCGGGGATGGGCTTTGCTGCTGGTATGGAACGTGTGCTTTTGACGGTGGAAGAAGAAGGCATCGAGTTGCCTGTTAAGGAAGACATCGATGTTTACGTGGCACCGCTCGGTGATGCTGCAAAAGAAGTTTGCTTCAAGCTGACCCATGCGCTGCGTCAGCAGGGGTTGGTTGTTGAGACCGATTACCTGTCTAAGAGCATGAAAGCACAGATGAAAGCTGCCGATAAAAATCATGCGCGTTATACCATTATCGTTGGCGACGATGAACTGGCGAACAATGTGGCTGTAGTGCGTGACATGCGTAACAGCACACAGGAAAATGTTCCCCTTGAAGAAGTTATCAATTACGTAAAGTGAGGCCAGAATATGTTACCGTTAAAGAGAACCCATTATTGCACCCAGCTTTCTCTTGACAATGTCGATCAAGAAGTCATTGTTACCGGTTGGGTCCAGAAACGCCGCGACCATGGCGGTGTTATCTTCATCGATTTGCGTGACCGTTCCGGGATTGTGCAGGTTACTGTCAATCCAGAACTCTGCGATGAAGAAGTTTTTGCGCGTGCAGAACACGTGCGCAGTGAATATGTACTGGGCGTTCGCGGGACCGTGCGTCCTCGTCCAGAAGGCATGGAAAATGACAAGCTTGCCACCGGTCAGATCGATGTGATTGCCACTGAACTGATCATCTACAATGCAGCGAAGACCCCTCCATATGCACTGATTGACGATACAGACGTTGATGAAAATATCCGCTTGAAATACCGCTACCTCGACTTGCGCCGTCCAATCATGCAGAAAAACCTGCAGATGCGCCATCAGGTGCTCAAGAGCGTGCGTGATTATCTCGATGAACGCGGCTTCTGGGAAATTGAAACTCCTATTCTCATGAAAAGCACCCCAGAAGGGGCACGTGACTTCTTGGTGCCTAGCCGTCTTAATGCAGGCTCTTTCTATGCACTGCCACAGTCTCCACAGCAGTACAAGCAGCTTTTGATGGTCAGCGGCATGGAAAAATATTTCCAGATTGCGCGCTGCTTCCGCGACGAAGACCTGCGTGCTGATCGTCAGCCAGAATTTACCCAGCTCGACTTGGAAATGAGCTTTGTGGACGAAGAAGAAGTCATGGAATTGACTGAAAACATGGTGGCCCATGCGTTCAAAGA
>JAXJBF010000103.1:0-76975 GCA_036303105.1 Peptococcaceae bacterium
ATTTAGATGTCTTCCAGCGTCAGCGTGCTGGCGATAGTTTGGATGAAGCCATTGCAGCCACACTGACAGAAGGTAATCGTGACGTTCCTGTTTATCGTTATGGCGACCGTGCCATTTGGGGGCTGACGGCGATGCTTCTTCTGGATTTCTCAACGATTCTGCGTGATGCGCTGAAAAAATAAATAAATATACAGCCCGGCGAGACAATCGCCGGGTTTTGTGTTACTATGAGAAAAATACCCTCGAATTTAAAAAGGAGGCTTCACCCTATGAACATTAAAGAAGAAGCGCGCCGTATGAAATTGGCTGCGCCTGTTTTAGCAGCATCCAGCAACACTTGCCGCAATGCTGCATTGGAAGCGATTGCCATCGCGTTGGAAGACCATCAAGCAGAAATCTTTGCAGCCAATGCAGAAGATTTAGCGGCTGCCGATGCCAATGGAGTGGCAAGTGCCACCAAAAAGCGTTTGAAATTCGATGAAGGAAAATTGCGCGACTGTATTAACGGACTGCGACAGTTGGAAACATTGCCAGATCCATTGAATAAGATCACGTTGGCACGAGAATTGGATGCAGGACTGACGCTTTATCGTGTCACGGTGCCAATCGGTGTCATTGGTGTGATCTTTGAAGCGCGTCCAGATGCCTTGGTACAGATCGCTTCTCTCTGCGTGAAAAGTGGTAACTGTGCCATTCTTAAAGGTGGCAAGGAAACTGTTCATACCAATCGTGTGTTGTTTAATTTGATCAAAGATGCAGTTACACGTGCTGGATTGCCAGAAAAATGCTTATTGCAAGCTGAGGCACACAGTGAAATTGATGAATTGCTAGCATGTGATCAGGATGTAGACCTTCTGATCCCACGTGGCTCCAATCAGTTTGTTCGCTATATTATGGACCATACGAAAATTCCTGTTATGGGACATTCCAGCGGTATTTGTCATGTCTATGCTGATAAAGCCTGTGATCAGGAAGCCGCGCTGCCAATTATCGTTGATGCAAAAACACAGTATGCAGCGGCTTGCAATGCCATGGAAACGCTTTTGGTTGATCGCAGCATTGCCAAGGAATTTTTACCAAAAGCTGCTGCGGCACTAGAAAATGCAGGTGTACACTTACGTGGCACAGAAGAAGTGTCCAAAATCATACCTGTAGAAGTGATGGCTGATGATGAATTTGCCACTGAATATGGTGATCTCATTTGCTCAATTAAACTGGTGGACGGTGTTGATGAGGCGATTGTTCATATTAACACCTATGGTTCTCATCATACGGATGCTATTCTTACAGAGGATGCCGAGGCGGCGGCTCGCTTTATGCAAATGGTAGACAGTGCAGGCGTCTATCACAATTGTTCCACACGTTTTGCGGATGGCTACCGTTATGGCTTCGGCGCAGAAGTTGGGATTTCCACAGGTAAAATTCACGCACGTGGTCCTGTTGGTCTGGAAGGCCTTGTTACATATAAATACAAGCTTTTTGGCAAAGGGCAGATTGTCACTGACTATGCCAGCGGTGACAAGCAGTTCCATCATAAAGACCTTTAAAATACATTCCTGACAAAATAGCGCATTCTGCGTCGGGCAGACGTGCCGCACCTTTCCTATAATGAGGATGGAAGGAGGGAAAACCATGGCGTGGAGTGAAAGCATCAGCAGAGCTATTGCCTATATCGAAGCACATCTGCAGGAGCCCCTCAGTGTGGAAGACATTGCCCGGGCAGCGGCGCTGTCGCCGTTTTATTTTCAGCGAGGGTTTTCCATGCTTTGCGATATGAGCGTTGGCGAGTACATTCGCAAACGTCGCCTTTCTCAAGCTGGCGTAGACGTCCTAATGAGCGAGCGCTCGATTATTGATATTGCGTTAGATTATGGGTATGACTCAGCAGATGGATTTACAAAAGCATTTACGCGCTTCCATGGCCTCACTCCGACCACTTTAAGAAAAAATGGCGGTTCAGTTGTTTCCTTTGCACCGCTCTCCTTAAAGATCTCATTGGAAGGTGGAAAAAATATGACATATCGTATTGAAAAGAAAGATGCATTTGTTGTTTTGTGCCGTGCGGCAACCTTTACCTACGAAGAGGGCCCAGAGAAAGTGCCAGCATTTTGGCAGGAACATTTTGCGGCAGGTGGTGCACAAATCGTGCGTGGATTGTATGGTATCAACCTTGACGAACGAATGAGTGGTGATACCTTTGAATATCTCATCGCTGATCCTTATGATCCAGCCGTCAATATTCCAGAGGGATTCGTAACGCGCAGCATTCCCGCATATATCTGGGCAGTTTTTCCATGTAAAGGAAAAATGGCAGAATCGCTGCGTACAGTCAATAAACAAATCTTTTCAGAATGGCTTCCGGCAAATAGCGCTTATGAAATCGCAGCAGGCATCAACATAGAACGCTACGATGATGCAAGCAAATATCCAAAAGGCATCGAAGACGATGACTACTACAGTGAAGTTTGGATACCAATTAAGAAACGTGCATAAGGTGAGAAAAGAAGTTTAGAATAAAAAAGACTATAAGGCTTTTTGCCTTATAGTCTTTTTTTGTTGTATGAAGCAACAAAATATGTATAAAGTAATAAAACCAGCACAGAGGAATACTTATTATACAATAATATTGTTTTCCTGAATAAATGTGTGGGTTAATTTGCATATTTCATCGATGATAGGCTCATAGAATGAGGCGAGGTCGGCGTCTTTTGGATAAATGGCAGCCAGGAATATCGGCATTGGATGGTCGCCGATGGTGCGTGCCACAATACTTCCGTTCTGAACATATGGGTAGTACATACAAAGAGAGGAGAATAAACCGCTTGCCTGAGGATAAGAACGGATGTAATTTAATTGCCCCTCACGGCTTGGTAGGTTGATGATGTCATGGAAGTTGTTGAGAAGATCATGGTAAGGGAGGCTCTTTTCTGTACTTAATGCAGAAGAATAGGTGACAAGATCGAGTTGCGACATATCTGTCAGTTGAATTAATTCTTGTTTCGCTAAGGGGTGTTTACCGTTGAGAAATAGAATGGTTTGTAAAGTAGACACAGGTACAATGGTCCAATTTGTAGTTGTAGCATTGGATTTTAGTGTTTCAAATTGTTGAATGTCATAGAAATCGAGTAGAACAGTATTGCCCTCAAGATTATCGTTAATGGATATAACTTCCGTAGGCTTTATATTTAGAACAATATTAGGATAGAGGTTGTTGATTCTAAATGAGAAGTCAACAAGGATGGTGGAACAAAGAAGTTCTTGCGCATAAATGGTTAATGGTTCATTGAAAAGAGAGAGTTTTTGTGACAAGGTCGACCAATGTTTTTGGATTGCTAGCATCTGTTTTGCATCAGGAAGGATCAGACTGCCTGATGTTGAGAGTTCAATGCCATGTTTTGTGCGATTAAAGAGCTTAAAGCCGAGTTCTTTTTCTAATGTTGCGATGGCTGCACTAAGCGATGGTTGAGAAATGAATAGGTTTTTGGCGGCTTCATTAAAGGACTTATAATTGCTTGTTTCTACAAAGTACTCAATATGTTTCAATTGCATCGATGAGCCTCCCTCTATAAAAAATGTTCTTATGATAATCATATAGCACTAAGGAATTTTATGCTATAGGGAAAACACGTAACATTACCATAAATTAAGATTATCCAATACATAAGCGATGATGGTATAGTTAAGCCAAGATAAGTGATCGCTTAAAGTAAATATGGAAAATGAGGTGAAGACATGGAAAAGGTAAATAAAAAATATTGGCAATGGGCAATAGCCGTTATTTTGCCATTATGCATATGCTTTATACCATTGTCTGAAGTGTATACTTCTCAGTTGCGAATCTTTTTTATCGTTACATTATTTGCTATCCTGCTCGTTGCTTTTGATCTTGTAGACTCTTTAATTGCAGCTGTTGTTTTATTTATGGGATATTATGCTACAGGAATTGTTGATGCGGCTACAGTTTTCAGTTCTTGGTCTAATGATGTTGCATGGATGATCATTGGCTCATTGGTTTTTGCAGCTGCCTTGAATGAAACTGGTATCATGAAACGATTTGCCTATTCATTAATTTTAAAGCTTGGTGGTAGTTATACCAAGATGTTATGGGCGATCTACTTTGTTGGTGTTATTATTTCGGTGTTGACTTCGTGTAATGGATTTCCTCTTTTAGCAGCCATTGCATTTGCAATTTGTAAGGGCCTTGGTTATTCTTTAGGCTCCAAAGAATCGAATGGCATTGCTCTAGCTGCAATGGCAGGGTCGGTTTGTCCTTTTGCCTGGTTGTACAATCCAATCAATGCTGGTGTTGGTGATGCTGTATTAAAACTGATTGATCCCTCATTAGGCATTACATGGGTTTCTTATCTGCAGATTTCATGGCCATGGTTTATTTTTGATTTATTGTGGATGGTTTTACTTACGAAAGTTTTTTTCAAATCCACAGGAGCTGGTGTGAAAACAGACTTTTTTGAGAATGAGTTGGGAAAGCTTGGGAAAATATCTAATGCAGAGAAAAAAGCTTTGGTATTAACGATCATCATTGTTGCGTACATGATTATTTCCAGTTTTACAGGTTGGAAAACTGCCTATGGATTCAGCATTATTGCTTGGGCCGTTTTTTTGCCAGGCATCAATCTTGCGAATGGTGATACATTAAGAAAAGTCAACTTTGGAGTTGTATTCTTTACGGTTGCTTGTATTGCCATTGGTAATGTTGGAAATGCTTTAGGGGTAGGAGAATTGATTAATACATTGGTTAATCCACTGATGGGTGATGTGTCAGATATTGGTTTCATTGGCGGTATTTGGGGCATTTCTACAGTTTCGAATTTCCTCTTAACACCTGTTGCAGTGTCTACAGCGTTGGGTGTTCCGCTTATGCAGATTGGCGCAAGCCTTGGTGTTGACCCTGTAGCTACCTTGTTTACGATCATGATGAATACGTCAAATGTATTTATGCCACATGAAAATACGGCGTATCTTTTGTTCTTTGCTTTTGGTCTGATGATGATGAAAGATTTCATTAAGTATAATGCGGTGCGTATGATCGGCCATTTTGTTTTTATGATGGCAATCATTGTTCCATATTGGTATTTGATTGGTGTTCTCTAAGCCATTCGCTTTGAATCTTATAGATTTGATATCTTGATTTTAGGAGGTAATTATTTATGAAAGCAATTGATTTCCGTGTTCGTCCGCCGTATGACGCCTTTGTTGGTCAATTTAGTTACGAAAACTGGCCAGGTAATTTGGTAAAAAGCCTAAAAAATCTTGGTATTGATGATCCGCTGCCAAAATCGTATCAACATTCTTCCATGGAAGAATTTATGCAAGAAAATGAACAGGCTGAGATTGTCGCCTCTGTCATTGCCGGTCGTAATGGTGTCAACAACGATGCGTTGGAAGAACTGACTGTTAAGTATCCTGGTAAATTCTATTTCTTCCCTTATGTGAATGTTGGTGATATTGATCAGGCGAAGGAAATCGTTGACCGCTACGTGCTTCATGGAAAGGGTTATGGTAAAGGTGTCACTATTGAGCCAGGGATTCCGATTGATGGAAAGACTTATCAGGTCAACGACGAGCGTTTTTATCCAGTATATGAATATCTGGAAAAGAATAATTTGACAGTGATGTTGACACAGGCAATTATGACGGTGCCTTATATGGATAACAATATTCCTTACTATGTCGATCAAGTGTTGGCTGCGTTTCCAAAGATGAATGTAGTGCTTGGCCATGCTGGTTCTCCATGGGGAAGAGAATTTGGCGCATTGTTGATGAAGCGCGACAATTTATATTTAGGTATTGATCATCAGCTTTTGATGGGCGTGGGTTATCAGGATTATCGTGAAGCGGTGAAGCTTGCGCCAGATAAATGTTTGTTTGCATCGTCTTACCCTGTCACCACACCATCTGAAATGAAAAAAGCATATGAATTTGGTGATTTTATTAAAGCGGAATGCCGCGAACAGTTTTTCTATAAAAATGCTGCTGCATTGTTAGGCATTGAATAATCTTCTACATTAATTACGAAAGGATGATAGATTATGATCATTGATATGCGTTTAAGACCACCTTATAAAAGTCTTACAAAAATGAATTTCTTTGAAACGCCTCAATTTATTGCACCTTTGGTAGAAAAAAATGGCGGACATATGCCCCCATCTTGTTTTGCAAAGTCAATGGATATGCTCATTCAGGAAATGGACGAAGCAGGCGTTGACATGGGTGTTGTGCCAATTCGTACTTCTCAGGGAGTAAAAAATGAAGATTTGCTCGAACTGTTGAAAGAATATCCAAATCGGTTTATTGGTATGGCAGGCGTTGATCCAACGGAAGGCTTGTTGAAGGCGCTAGATACAATTGATGAGTATGTGGTTAATGGCCCTTGCAAAGGGATTGTTATGGAGCTTCCATTCTGCACTGGTGGTCCGGTGCATGTGGATGACCCAATGTTAACGGTTATCTATGAAAAATGTGAACGTGACCAGGTGCCTGTGTATTTACAGTGGGGAGGTCTTTTTGAACCAGACCTTGGTTTATATGATCCAGTTAGATTGGATCATGTTGCAGCAAAATATCCAAAAATGACAATTATTTGCGGTCATGCAGGTTGGCCTTATGTGACGCAGATGTGTCAGATCTGCTTGTGCCGTCAAAATGTGTACCTGGCACCAGATACCTATATGACACCGAATACACCTGGTTATGAAGGATATGTCAAAGCTGCGCAGAATATGCTTTCAGATAGGATTTGTTTCTCTACCGCTTATCCGCTGGCAACCATTGCTGAAACAAAGAAGAGTTTTGATGAAATGCCATTGTCAGATGAAATCAAAGAAAATATTTTCTGTAACAACGCAAAACGCGCGTTGAATCTGGATTGATTTTAAATTATTAAGGAGGAAATAAAACGATGAATAGAGTATGTGAAGTATTAGGGATTGAAAAACCTGTTATTTGTGGGCCAATGGCTTGGACGTCAACGGCTCCACTGGTTGCAGCAGTGTCTGAAGCTGGTGGATTAGGCGTTTTAGGTGTTGGATTTGCACCTATTGAGTTTGTTGAAGAACAGATACGAGAAACACAAAAATTGACGGATAAGCCATTTGGCATTAACGTTTATATGTCACCGGATACGGTTTTGCTTGATAAGATCACTCAGGTTGTAGAAGATACACACCCTGCCGTCGTTTACGCAGATGTACTGGCAGGCATGGACTATGATCTTGCAAAAACATATTTTGATAAATGGCATGAACGTGGTTGTAAAGTTGTTACAAAGCCAAGCTTTATGGATGATGCTGTCATTGCAGAAAAAGCTGGTGCCGATGTTATCATTATGAAAGGCTGGGAAGGCGGCGGTCACGTTACTTTTGAAACGACCATGACGCTTGTTCCTCAAGCTGCAGATGTCATTAAAGTGCCGCTTGTGGCTTCTGGTGGTATTGCTGATGGTCGCGGTATGGCAGCGGCCATTGCGCTTGGTGCTGAAGGCATCGAAATGGGGACGGTTTTTCTCGCTGCTGAAGAAACCGTAGTACATCCAAATGTTAAAAAGGCTGTGGTTGAAGCAGGTGATATGTGCACGATTATTACCGGTAATGCCACGGACGAACCTTGCAGACAGATAAAGAATGCTCTTTCCGATGAATTGGTTCGCATTGAAGCTGAAAATGTGAAAGAAAAAGCTGCAGAAATCTTACGTCCAGTGGCAGAAAGTTCTTTGAAAAAAGCCATGGCTGAAGGTGATACAGAAAATGGTGCCGTTATGGCGGGCCAAATTGTGCCTTTGGTAAAAGCGGTTCGGCCTGTTGCTGAAATTATTGACACTGTTTTAGCAGAGTGCGCAGAAGTATTAAAAAAGATGCCTGATTTTGAATTTTAATTTTAGTTGTTAGAAAGTATTGAATGAGTTGAAATAGGCTCCTAATAGAAAAAGTGCTGCATTTTTCTATTGGGAGCCTATTCGTTGTTTATTGCTTAAAAAGCACTTATGTGATTTGATAGTATTTTTTTATGTTTCATAATGGCGGTAGAAAATGGTGCTTTTACAGTGTAAAATATAAAATAGTTATGTAATTTTATGCATATTATTTTGGCTTAGGGGGTAGTATCGAGGTATGTCTACAAAAAAGAAAAAGAACAGCACAGCGACACTCATTGTATTGCTCGTTGTGATTGCGCTGATGCTGGTGGCGGCATTTACCACGACAGCTGAGTCTGTACAGCAGACAATCTGGGCGTTGGTACCGCCTGTTGTGGCCATTTCATTGGCGTTGGCCACGAAGGAAGTGTACAGTTCATTGTTTGTTGGTGTTGTAGCAGGGGGGCTGTTATATTCTGGATTCAGCTTCGAAGGGACCATCAATCATGTGTACACAGAAGGAATTGTTGCAGTGTTGGCGGATCCTTATAATGTGGGTATCATCATTTTCTTGGTTATCTTGGGGATTATCGTTTCTTTGATGAACAAGGCGGGTGCATCGGCCGCCTTTGGCCGTTGGGCACAAACGAAGATCAAAAATCGCGTTGGCGCCCAGTTGGCTACTATTGGCCTTGGTGTCCTGATCTTTATTGATGACTATTTTAACTGCCTTACAGTTGGCAGTGTTATGCGCCCAGTAACGGATAAGTTCCATATTTCTCGTGCAAAACTGGCTTATTTGATTGACTCGACGGCGGCACCTATTTGCATCATTGCGCCAATTTCATCGTGGGCTGCTGCTGTGTCTGGTTTTGTTCCAGGGGATACCAATGGGATTGCTTTATTTATTCAGTGCATCCCTTACAATTTCTATGCATTATTTACCATTATTTTTATCGTCATGCTTTCTTTGTTGCGGGCTGACTATGGTTTAATGGAATTGCACGAGATCAATGCGATCAAGGGAGATCTTTATACAACCAGTGAACGTCCTTATGATGGTTTTGAAGAAGAGATCAAAGAAGAAGGCGGTCACCTTGTAGACATGCTTTTGCCTGTTATCGTTTTAATTATTACTTGCGTCATCGGCATGATTTGGAGTGGTGGCTTCTTTGCAGGTACCAGTTTTGTTGACTCTTTCTCAAACAGTGATGCATCTGTTGGTTTGGCAGTAGGTTCTTTCTTTGGGTTGTTGTTCACACTGATTTTCTATATGGTGCGTCGTGTTATGTCTTTCACGGAGTTTATGGAATGTGTGCCAAAAGGCTTTGAAGCAATGATTGCACCAATCTTGATTTTGACCTTTGCATGGAGCTTAAAAGCTATGACAGATAGTCTGGGCGCTGCAACTTATGTTGCTGGTCTGATTGAAGGGTCTGCAGGCACGTTGGTAAACTTCTTGCCAATGATTATTTTCTTGATTGGTTGTGGTTTGGCATTTGCCACTGGTACCAGTTGGGGCACATTTGGTATTTTGATTCCAATTGTTGTTGCTGCATTCCAGGAAACTGATCCACAGCTTATGATTATTTCGATGAGTGCTTGCATGGCTGGCGCTGTTTGTGGTGACCATTGCTCACCAATTTCGGATACCACCATTATGGCATCTGCTGGTGCACAGTGTTTCCATTTAAACCATGTGAATACACAGTTGCCTTATGCGTTAACGGTTGCAGGCATTTCTGCGGTCGCTTTTGTGGTTGCCGGCATGACACGCAACATTTTTATTTCCTGGATTGTTGGGGTAGTGATTCTTATCGGTGTTCTGATTCTTGCTAAGAAGCATGAACAGAAGAAATATGGTGCCGAATGGGCTGACTGATAGAGCCATTTACATACAATATAGAAAACCCGACGACTGATGCCGCCGGGTTTTCCTTGTGCAAAAAAGTTTTCTGATCTTATCCAATGAGTGGTTTAAGTGAGGATGGCAATTTTATATTAGGGGGATAAATTGATATGACAATTACTGAAACACTTGTCGCGATAGACGATTTTATGTATCTTTATATCCTTGTTGGATTATTGATCATCATCGGTCTATTTCTTTCGTTTTGTACACGCTTTGTGCAGATTCGCTATTTTCCGGAAACATTCCGCGTGGTGATGGAAAAGAAATCCAATAAGGATGCGATTTCATCATTCCAGGCACTGATGGTTGCAACGGCTTCTCGTGTAGGTACGGGGAACATTGCTGGTATTGCAACGGCTTTGGTGGCTGGTGGCCCTGGCGCACTTGTTTGGATGTGGATCATGGCCATCATTGGCGGTGCTTCTGCTTTTGCAGAAAGCACACTGGCGCAGATTTACAAAGAACGTGATGGTGCTATTTTTAAAGGTGGTCCGGCTTATTATATTGAAAAAGCCATGGGCATGCGCTGGCTGGGCACCGTGTTTGCGGTCCTTTTGATCTTTACCTTCGCGTATGGTTTTAATGGCTTGCAGGCCTTCAATATTGTTTCTGCTTTTGAATATTACAGCAATGACTGGGAACATTCCAGTGTGCCAATTTATCTTGGCATCATTTTGGCTGTTATTGCCATGGTGCTGTTTTTCAGTGGTGTGGATAAGATCAGTAAGGTATCGTCCATTTTGGTTCCGATTATGGCTGCCCTCTATATCTTTATTGGGTTGGTTATCATCATTTCTAATATTGAAAAGTTCCCAGAAGTGATCAGCACCCTTTTCCGTGATGCTTTTGATTTTCGTGCCATTTTTGGTGGGATGCTTGGCTCCTGTTTGGTTATGGGTGTAAAACGTGGTTTGTTTTCTAATGAAGCTGGGATGGGGTCAGCGCCAAATGCTGCTGCTTCTTCCGAAGTTTCTCATCCTGTAAAGCAAGGTTTGGTTCAGGTGTTGTCGGTATTTATTGATACCATCATCATTTGTTCAACCACTGGTTTTCTTGTGTTGTTCTCTGGGGTATACGAAAAAGGTGGTTCTTTGGATGGGATTCCACTGGTTCAGGCGGCAGTAGAAACTGTCTTTGGTTCTATGGGTGTCCATTTTATGACCGCTGCTGTAGCATTGTTTGCTTTCACCTCATTGATTGGGAACTATTTCTACGCGGAGTTCAATGCTCGTTTTATTTCTGACAACAAAGTGTTCTTGTTTATCTTCCGCTGCACCTGCGTTGTGATGGTATTCGTTGGTGCCATCAACTCAATGGATGCTGCATGGGCATTGGCCGATATCACCATGGGCTGCATGGCGATTGTAAACATCATTGCTTTGTTCTGCCTCAACGGCACAGTCAGAAAAGCATTGGATGATTACACGTGCCAAAAGAAAGCTGGAAAAGATCCAGTGTTCAAAGCTGAAGAAGTGGGCATCAAAAATACAACTCCTGGCATTTGGGAGTGAGCATAATAAAGAGCGTTGCTCTGATTTTATCAGAGCAACGCTCTTTTTATGTATCGGCATTGATGCAATCCGTACTTGTTTCATTTCTGATAACAAAATATAATGGAAAAAATGGCACCATTCAAAGGGGGCGTATCTATGAAAATAGCGATATGTGACGATGACTGGCATATGCAGCAGACGCTGCGTGCCTTTATTGACCAGACTTTTCAGGATTTGGACATGCTGGTGGATGGTTTTACGTCTGGTGAAGCGTTGGTAGCAGCGGTATGTAAACAGACACAACCGTATGATTTGATCCTTCTTGATATAGAAATGATTGGTATGAACGGCATTGAAACGGCAAAAAAAGTGCGTCAGTTTTTGCCGGAGTGCTATATTATTTTCATCACTTCTCATGACGAATTTGCGCTGACGGGGTACGAGGTGGCAGCGTTTCGCTATTTGGTGAAGCCACTGCAGCCAGAGAAATTGACCGAAGCGATTTCATCGGTCCGTGATGAACTGGCCGATCAGTTTATGCTGCATGTAGAAGATAAGGACATTGAGGCGGTGGTGCGTGCTAAAGATGTGTTTTATATCGAAGCGCAGGATAAGAGAGTCTGCCTGGTGCTTAAAGACAAGTCGTTTTATGATCGCAAAGGATTGGATGCCATTGCTGAACTGCTGGAGCATGAAGATTTTTTTCGCGTGCACCGCAGTTATCTGATCAACATGCGCTATGTGGCGTTCATTGATAAGTCGGCAGTGCAGATGGTTAATGGCGCGCAGATTCCATTGAGCCGGCTGCGGCGTAAACAGTTTAAGAATGCGTTTCAGGCTTATGTGAGCAGAACAGCGAGGGGATAATGGCAATAAAATTTGTGACGATCGTTTTGGATCTGTTGCTGATGACGATGCTGATGTCTTTTGTGATTGATGCGCGGGATCGTCGGGTGCTTTCTCGAGAGCGCTGGCTGGTGTATGGTGGTGTGGCAGGGCTGTTGCTTGCTGTCACAGTTGTGCTGAACAATAATTTTCTCTATATGCTGGTTATGTTTTGCTATATTTGTGTCTGCATTTGGACGATGACCGATGTACGGCGCGTGAAGACGGTTTTTGCCACGATGCTGTTGACGTTGATTGCAGGCTTTCCACTGAACACGTTGGTGTTCGTATTTAATGTGATGGGTGTTAATTTGGTCAACGGCAGGCAAGATGGTGTTTTATCGGCGTTGACGGCACTGGCAGATTTTGTAGTGATCTTCTGGGTTTACCGGCAGAGGAAAAAATACGATGATCAGTTGGCGATCCGTTTCTCGGCGCTGGAGTATGCAGCTGCCGCTTTTCTGTTCATGTTGACCACGCTGATGGGTGTGGTTCTGAACCCGACGAGCGGCGAGTTGAATACGTTGGTGTTGTCCACTGGGAGCGGTGTTTTCTTGGTGTCGATGTTGACGGCACTGGTGGTGTTTAATAATTTGTTTTTTCTGGTGATGGTGTGGCGCAGTAAGACGACGGCCTATTATCAGCACTTGAATGCCTTGAATGCGCAATACGTTGACAATGAACTGCATTACTTTGAACGCTATAAGCAGAGTCAGGAAGATGTTCGTGCTTTTCGTCATGATATGAAGCATCATTTGTCACGTATGGTTCAGTTGTGTGAAGTTGGGGCTACGGAGGAACTGGCAGATTACCTTGAGCACTATCGTGCAGAATGGTCAAAGACCACTGAGCAGCTTTACCAAACAGGCAACGACCATGTGGATGCGATGTTAAATGGGCGCGCGGCACAATTTCGCAAGGAGGGGATCGCGGTTACAGTGTCTGGTGCTTTTGCGGGTTCGCTGCGGTTGTCGCCCTTTGATACCTGTGCCATTTTTGCGAACGCTATCGACAACGCGATCGAGGAAAATATTCGCCTTTCTGACGATCGCTCTCGGTGGCTGCGGTTTACGATTCGTAAAAACCAGCAGTATTATATCGTGACGCTGGAAAATCCCCTGGCACGTTCTGGCGAGCAGGTAGGGCGTACCAGCAAAGAAGATCCACGCAACCATGGTTTTGGTTTGTTCAGCATTCGTGAAAAAGCAGAAAAGAATGGTGGCAGCCTACAGATTCAGCGCAGCGAAGATGTGTTTTCGCTTAACATTTTTTTGCCGATATGACCATTCGCTCCACTGGGGGAACATTTCGCGACACATTTGATGGTGTCGCGTTTTTCTTTGCTATAATCAAACCAATCAATAAGACAATCGGTTTGAAAGGAGAAATAATATGTTGACAAAAGATGAAAAACGTTTGGTGCGTAAAGATATTGGCCGCACAAGCCGTTTTGCACTTATTTACACCCTCATTTTATCAGCGATGGCGATAGTGGCTGCTATAGGACTGACGGTACATCATTTATCGTTTGATCCGGCTGTTTCAATTGCTGAACTGCAAAAAGTTTTGACCCAGCGAAGCGGAGAATTGTCGTTGATTGCGCTTGCTGTAGGTACGCTTTTTGTGCTCTTGAAACGGCGAGGAAAATTGTTCAGTGAGGATTTGCGCAATCCGGAGCCGCATCCAATATCGCTGAAGGTGCTTTTGGCTTGCGCAGTATTGTTCATGGGTTTTCAGGCACTGAGCAGCGGCATTGATCCCATCATCAAATGGCTTGCGGAGAATCTAGGCTTTTCTTTGTCTACGACTACTGATGCTTTGGGTGAGATGCCTGTGACGCCGTTTATGGTGTTGTATGTGGGCTTTTTAGGGCCGATCATGGAGGAAGTGGTCTTCCGTGGTGTGGTCATGAACAGTTTCAGAAAGTATGGCAAGGGCTTTGCCATTGTAACATCGGCGTTCTTGTTCGGTATTTTTCATGGTGATTTCAATCAGGGACTGTTCGCGTTTGCATGCGGCTTGATCTTTGGTTATGTGGCGATGGAATATTCCATTAAGTGGTCGATGGTGCTGCACATTTTCAATAACTTTGTGCTTGCCAATGTGCTGGGGCAAATCACAGGCATGTTTTCGGAAGACATTCAAACCATTCTTTGGTTTGTAATCTTTGTGGGCATTGGCGGCCTGGGCGGTTTGATTATTTTGCTTAGCAAGCGCAAAGCCATCGGCAATTATTTGCGTGACAATCGTTCTGTGAAGGGTACCGTGGCTGCGTGCTGGACAACACCAAGTTATCTGCTGTTTATTGTGGTTGAACTGGTGATGATGGCACAGGCTTTCTCAAAAATGGGTTAAATAAAAAAGTCCGCATTGGAATTCATCCAATGCGGACTTTTGCTTTGTAAGAAATGGCCTTTTAAGCAAGTACGTGATCGAGAAGATAATCCATGCCTTCCACGTAGCCCTGAATGCCATGGCCAGTGATGGTGTGACAGCAAGCTGCGCGCAGATAGCTGATCTGGCGGAAATCTTCGCGCTGGCTGACGTCGGAAATATGGATTTCTACCGTTGGAATAGCAACGGCCTTGAGCGCATCCAATAAGGCAACGGAGGTGTGGGTGTACGCTGCTGGGTTGATGACGATGCCGTCAACAGTGCCGTAACAAGCTTGGATTTTATCCACAAGGTCACCTTCGTGGTTGTTTTGGTAGATTTCAATGTCGATGCCGCGCTTTGCAGCGTGGTTTTTGATTAGCGTACAGAGATCTTCGTATGTGGTACGGCCGTAAATATCCGGCTCGCGAATACCGAGCATGTTCAAATTTGGGCCGTTAATGATGCATAGCTTCATGGAAATCCTCCAATATTTGAGAAACGGTTTGTTCAACGTCATCATTGTTCAAACGATGGTCGGCAAAATCAGTGTAGCAAGCCAAGCGTTCTTCGTAGAGACGACGCAGTGTGGTTAAGCCACCGGCAGATAGTGGACGTCCGTCGGTTGGTAAAGCTTCCAATGGACGTTCAATCCAGTAAATACGGCCGTTTTGACGCAAGAGGTCTTTATTGGCAGGAACGGTGACACTGCCACCGCCGGTGGCAATGACGAGACCATGTTCTTTGCCGCAGGTGGCAATGGCTTCGGTTTCAACAGCGCGGAAGGCGTCGATGCCGTGGGTGTTGATGTAGTCTGGCACACTGCCGTATGTTTCTTCAACCGCACTGTCAATGTCGATGAAGCGGCGGCCGAGGCGTGCAGCAAGCGCTTCGCCAACGGTGGTTTTTCCTACGCCTGGCATGCCAATGAGCACGATGTTTTCGTCATCTTCCACCATGCGTGACAGAATGGGTGCGATGTGGGCTTCGACATCTTCCAGACCGATGAAATATTTAGCAGCAAATACGGCCTGAGCAACAAGCATCGGCAATCCATCGCAAACGGTGACACCGCGCCGTTCTGCATCGAGCAGAAAACGGCTGCGGTGTGGATTGTAAATGACATCGAAGCAAGCTTCCAAGTGCTCGAATCCGTTAAGCTCAATGAGGCGGCTGCCATTGTTTGGATACATGCCGACAGGTGTGGCATTGACGATCACTTCAGCATCATGGTGCAGAGCAATGTCGCTGTATGGAACGGCATCATGACGGCCGAAAACGATAACTTCTCGTGCGCCTTTATCAGTGAGCACAGTTGTTACCGTTTTTGATGTGGCACCGTTGCCAAGAACGAGGCATTTGCGTCCTTCGATGGCAATGCCGGCATTGTCCAGCGCAAAAGCGAGTCCATCGTAATCGGTGTTGGTGCCAAAAAGGCTGCCGTCTTTGCGCCGAACGATGGTGTTAACGCAGCCGATGCGCTGCGCTTTTTCATCGATCTCGTCGCAGTAGGGCATAACGGTTTCTTTATAGGGAATGGTGACGTTGATGCCCTGCCAGTCGCTGCCTTCAAAGAAAGCAGTGATATCCATTGGCTCCACTTCAAAAAGTTGATAGTTGTAATCACCAATTTGTGCATGAATCTGTGGAGAAAAACTATGACCTAACGTGCGTCCAAGGAGTCCAAAACTCATAGTTCAATCTCCACGTTCTTGTATGCCCCAAGTAGACTGAAAGCTGGGCAGTCGCGGGACAGTTGGTTGATGATGGCCTGTACTTGTGGTTCGCGAATATTGCTGTCCATATCCATGAAGAAGCGATGGGTGGTGTGATTGCCATCGACAATTGGACGGCTTTCCAAAAGGGTCAGGTTGACGCCAAGTGCTGCCAAAGGAGAAAGAACGTCATCAAGGCCGCCAGATACATTTGGTACGGATAACATCAGACTGATGCTGTCAGCATCTGGATGGATGCGTGGTGTTTTTGCAAGGCAGATGTAACGGATGTAGTCTCCTGGATTTGCCACTTCCTGACGCAGTACATGCAGTTTGTCAGAAATCTCCAGATGTGATGGTACAATCCAGGCAATGAAATCATCGCTAGGTTCTGCAATTTCCCGTCCAATATCTTCGGCGCCTTTTTCAACAATGTTGCAGTTGAGGGTAGCCAAAAATTCGGAGCAGTGGTAGTAGGAACGACGGTCGACAACCACCGTTTTCAGGCTGGTGAATGGGACGTTGTTGGCAGCCACCAGTTTGTAGTGGAGGTTGACTTTAATGCCGCGCACGATGTGGCAGGTCTTTTTGAGGAGCAGGTCATAGGTGAGTGCCTTGGCGCCAGAACGGTTATCTTCGATAGGGAGGATGCCATACTGGGCAAGACCAAGATTGACAGCATCAACGATCTTCATATCGTTGTTCAGGGTGATGCAGCGTGGGTTGTCAAACAGCGCCTGTGCCACGGGCAGGTCGTTAGGATCGTCAGTAATGGCAACACTGCCGCTGCTTGGGAATGCGTCGTCGGTAAAGGTTGCAATCACACCATTGATGAAGCTTTCATCGGGATCAATGAGCTGAGACTGACGGAAGCGGCTGACGCGGAAGAGGGTTTCGTAGGTTTCGCGCAGCGGTACCACAAGGTCAGCACTTTTGTCTTCAGTAATATGATCGAGAATCCAGAGTTCGCGGTCACGATCGAGGATTGGCAGGTTGTTAGCTTTCTTATATTCTGCCACTTCTTTGGAAAGATCGAGACGTTTGACAATGAGATTCAGCAGTTCTTCGTCAACAGCGTTGATTTCAACGCGGATATCATCTAAATTTTTCATAGTTTGTGCTCCTCCAATAATAAATCTAAAATAACAATTGCCATCACTGCTTCAACAACCGGGACAGCACGGATAGCAATGCAGGGATCGTGACGACCAGTGATGACGAGCGGTTCATCAATTTGTTTCGAGAGCGAAACAGTCTGCTGTTCTTTGGAAATGGATGCCGTTGGTTTCATGGCCAGACGAACGGTGATTGGTGCCCCGGAACTGATGCCGCCAAGAATGCCGCCAGCATGGTTGGTTACAGGGGTGACGGTACCATTTTTCATGGTAAAAGGATCGTTGTGAACACTGCCGCGCATGGAGACACTGTCAAAACCAGCACCAAAATCAATTCCCTTGCAGCCAGGAATACCGAATAAGGCTTGCGCCAAACGGTTTTCAATGCCGTCAAACATAGGACCGCCGAGACCTACTGGAACACCAATGGCAGCGCCTTGAACGATGGCACCGACGCTGTCGCCGTCGCGAGCCGCTTCTTGAATGGCGTCCTGCATGGCGGTTGCTGCGCCGTCGTCAAGGGTTGGAAAAGTTTTTTCGGCCATGCTTTCGAGGGTTGCTGCATCAACTGCAACGGCGTCAAAAGCGCTTCCCTGCACATCAGCAACTTGCAACAGCTGTGCACCAATGTGGATGCCGCGGCGCCGTAAAATTTGTTTGGCCATGCCGCCAGCAATACAGAGCGGCGCTGTAAGGCGACCGGAGAAATGGCCGCCACCGCGCATGTCGGCGTGGCCTTTATAGTGAACATAGGCGGTGTAGTCAGCGTGTGATGGACGTGGATGATCGAGCAGGTTGGAATAGTCTTTAGAGCGCTGATTGGTGTTTTCAATGTAAGCCATCAACGGAAAACCTGTGGTTACGCCGTCCATGAGGCCGCAGGCGAAGTGCACAGCATCGGCTTCTTTGCGCTGGGTGGTGAGTTTGCTAGAACCTGGCGCGCGACGTGCCATGAATTGCGCCAGCTCTGCTTCATCGATGGTTTCGCCTGGCGGCATGCCATCGATTTCCACACCGATCATTTTGCCGTGGCTTTCACCAAAAACGGAACAACGGTAGTGCGTGCCGATATTAGATGCCATCACAAACACCTCCTAGGGATGCATAGTCGTTAAAGAAATGTGGATAAGATTTGCTGACAGCAGCAGCACCATTTAATGTGATTGGAGTGTCGCAGTTCAGCGCTGCGATGGCAGCGGCCATTGCAATGCGATGATCGTTGGCGCTGTCTACGGTGCAGCCGCCGCGGAGCTGCTTGACGCCAGTGACGCGCATGGTGTGTTCATCGCTTTCGCAAGGCACGCCCATGGCTGTCAATATGGCCGAGGTGGTGGCAATGCGGTCGCTTTCTTTGAGGCGCAGGCGCTCAATATCTGTAAATAAAGTGGTGCCTTCAGCTTGTGCAGCAATCACAGAAAGAATTGGCAGTGCATCAGGTATTTCTTTGACAGAGATTGTTTGTGCCTGCAATGGTGCTGGACTGATGGTGATGGCACTGTCGCTGACTTGGACATCTGCGCCAAAGCCACGCAGCAATTCAAGGATGACTTTATCGCCTTGGCTGGAGCTGGTATCCAGTCCGGTCATTGTGACGGGAGCGGAAAGGGCACCAGCAGCCAGGAAAAAAGCTGCATTGGACCAATCGCCTTCAATCACACAGCTACCGTTTTCTGGCAGACGATAGCAGGCATCGGCAGCAACGTGGAAATGGGTGCCGTCTTCATCAACCAATACGCCAAAACGACGCAGAACATCAAGGGTGAGATCAATGTATGGTCGTGACTGCAGAGGTGTTGTCAGTGTGATGTCGAGGTCTTCTTTTAACAATGGTGCCGCCAGAAGCAGGCCGGTAAGGTATTGGCTGCTGATATGTCCTGGCAGAGACACAGTACCGCCATGCAGTGGACCGGAAATGGTCAGCGGCAAATGATCAGCGGTGGTTGTTGCGCCAAGCTGATGCAAAACATTGAGAATTTCGGAGATTGGTCGTTCTGGCAGTCTCCCTTCACCGACAAAATCAGCGCTGATGCCAAGCGCTGCACTCACTGGCAAAAGGAAACGCAGCGTGGAGCCGCTTTCGCAGCAGTTTATGCAGGGGTGGCTGTTGGCACAATGGATTGGTGTGATAGAAATGGTGCTGCCGTCCTGGATAATTTCAGCGCCCAGTGCGCGCATGCAGTCGAGGGTTGTATCAATGTCGACCGAGCTTGTAGGCAGCTGCCATTGAGAGGAACGATTAGCCAGACTTGCTGCAATAAAGAGACGATGAGCCGCTGATTTCGATGGAATGGCAGCGATGGTACCGCTGAGGGTTGAGGGTGAAAGTTTCATATCAAAGCGGCTCCTTTCCAAGCTGGAGCAATTCCAGCAGCGTATCATAGTCAACAGTACGGAGTACACAATCGCCAATAGCATGTGGTACAACAATTGTGATGGCACTGCTGCCAGCTTTTTTGTCGCGGCGGCAGACTTCTAACATAGCCGTCGCTTCATAGTCACAAGTAATTGGCAGATTGTTGGCCAGTAAAGCACGTTCAATGCGTGTAGCCGTGCCAGGTTCACTCCAGCCCTTACGGAGGCAGGCGCGAGCCATCATTGCCAGGCCAATGGCCACTGCATGACCGTGGCTGGTGGCAAAATCGGAGAGCTGTTCAATGGCATGGGCGAATGTGTGGCCAAGATTGAGCAGTTGGCGTGTGCCTTTTTCGCGTTCATCTTCGCTGACAATTTGATTTTTATAAGCAACACAATTTTCAACAATGGCATCCAAGTCTTCGGACGTTTGTGTCAGTTTTTCGCTGGCAATGCGATCGAAGAGTGAAGGATTATGCAAAACGCCGTATTTGATGCTTTCGGCAACGCCATCAGCAAAATCATGCGTGTTCATCGTAGCAATGCAGTCTACATCGCAATAAACCGCCAGAGGCTGATAAAATGCACCGACAAGGTTTTTTCCAGCGTCGATATCAATGGCTGTTTTGCCGCCGACTGAAGAATCAACCGCGGCAAGTAAAGTCGTTGGTACCTGCACGAAAGGAATACCGCGTTGATAACAAGCCGCTGCAAAGCCACTGAGATCGCCGACAACACCGCCGCCCAGAGCAACGACAAGATCACTGCGGTGCAGACCAGCCAGACTCCAATCGTTCATTAACTTTTCGAATACGGGGAAACTTTTACTGGATTCACCAGCCGGCACTACATTTGTCATAACACGAAACCCTGCTTCTGAAAGACTCTTTGTCAGACGTTCCAGATAAAGAGGGGCAACGGTTGTGTCACTGACCACCATGGTCTGGCAAGGACGGTGCAGCTGAGAAAGCATCGCACCGACCTCGTCCAGCAATTGGTGACCAATAGATACCTTGTAAGGCTGGCCGGTTTTTACATCAATGGTTGCAGTGATCATTGATGCAGTTCCTTCTGGCAGAATGCGTGCAGCTTAAGGGCATCTGCAGCCACTTCATCGAAAGTTTCTGGGCGCAAGCACTGTGGGCCATCGCATTTTGCACGTTCAGGATCATTGTGTACTTCGATCATAAGGCCATCAGCACCGGCAGCAACAGCAGCCATGCTGAGAGGGCGCACCATGCGGCGAATACCAGCAGCGTGGCTTGGGTCGATGACGATTGGCAAATGGGTCAGCTCACGCAGCATTGGAACAGCAGAAATATCAAGCGTGTTGCGGGTCTTGGTTTCGAAGGTACGAATACCACGTTCGCAGAGAATAACGTTCATGTTGCCGCCAGCCATGATGTATTCAGCGCTCATCAGCCATTCCTGGTAGGTTGCGCAAAGACCGCGTTTAAGCAGGACGGGCTTGTTCATCTTACCAACTTCCTTGAGCAGATTGAAGTTCTGCATATTGCGAGCGCCGATCTGGAGAATATCGACATCTTCGAACAGTGGCAGCTGAGAAATATCCATAACTTCAGAAATGATTGGCAGGCCAGTGGCTTCCTTGGCTTTTAAAAGCAGCTGGATGCCTTCAGCGCCCATGCCTTGGAAAGAATATGGAGAGGTACGTGGTTTGAAAGCACCGCCGCGAAGAATGGTAGCGCCAGCAGCTTTGACGCGTTGAGCCACTTCGATGATTTGTGGTTCGCTTTCTACAGAGCATGGACCAGCGATCAGCGTCAGTGTGCCGCCGCCGATGGTTGCATCGCCAACGTGGATGACGGTGTCTTGCGGATGGAACTTGCGGTTGGCATTTTTGTAAGGTTCCTGAATGCGGGTGACGCTGTCGACGATTTCCAATGCTTCGATGAGTTCAATATCTACACGGGACGTGTCACCAACCAAACCGATGATGGAGTAAGAATCACCCTCAGAGAAGTAGAGGTGAAGATCCATGGATTTGAGCCAATCGGTCAGCTGCTGAACTTGTGCCTGGTCTGCGTTTTGTCTGAGTTTGATAATCATTGATAAGTGCTCCTTTCAAATGGGGTGAATGAGAAATAATTATGAGTACAAAAAAACTGCACGGGGATTATCCTCCGTGCAGTTGCTATCTCTCACATATAAAATGTCAGATAGTGCTGTTTTCAGGATAACCCAAAAAACCCTTACTGAATACAGTAAAGGTAAAGTAGCTAAAGTAATATTGGGTTGCCTGATTAACAGTATTGGTTGACATTTTAATCACCTGTATGGTAAAAGTTTTCTAAAGAATATCACATTTCTTTGGCGTTGTAAAGCGTTGACGCATACTATTTGCAAATTTTTTATAATTATGCAGCGATTTATAGTGGGGAATATCGATTGGCGCCCGCGGATTGAGAATCGCTGCGAACCATTTCAATAAATGTTAGAAAGGAGCATGGCTTATGTTGACCATTCGCTGCGCGACTTGTAAGACCAAGCTTTGGAAATACGACAAGATTGGTCATGGCGAAGTGCTGCGCTGCCATAAGGCGCGCATCACGAAGTGGTATGTGGACCAAGAACTGCAGGGCGACAAAATTGTTTGCCCAAACTGCAAACGTCCCATTGGCATTGATAAAGGCAGCTTTTATAAAATGGATCCGAATGCCTTTCTGTACAATGGCACCAAACGCAATAAATAAAACGATGGTGTTTGTATGCAGCATTCAGTATAATGACAGTATGAAAGCATGGAGGCGTAAAAAATGGAGAAAGTTTATCAGTTGATCGATGGGACGGTACATATCAGGACCATTACCGCAGCGGACGATGCAGCAATAGCGGCCATTATTCGCGATAACCTGCGCGCAGCGCATCTTGATATTCCCGGCACGGCGTATTTCGATCCCGAGTTAGAACACCTCAGTGTGTTTTATGACGCAGCACCGGGAAAAAGAGGGTATTATATTATCACTGATGACAATGGTTGTGTTGTTGGTGGAGTTGGTTTTGCTGAATTTGAGGGCGTGGCCAACTGTGCAGAGCTACAAAAATTATACCTTGATGATACCGTCAAGGGACGCGGACTCGGTCATCTGCTTATGGAAACTGTTGAAGAGGGCGCACGCGAAGCGGGCTATAAAAAGTTTTACCTGGAAACCCACACCTGTCTTGAAACAGCGTGTGCACTCTATGAAAAACATGGCTATGAAAGCATCGAGCAGCCAGTGCCAACCCCGCACACGACGATGAACCGATTTTATATAAAAACGCTGTGAACATAAAAAGGTCCACACCGTGCGAAATTTTCGAACGGTGTGGGCCTTTTTGATTTTAAATAAAGATCAGTTTCAAGATAAAGAGTACAGCCAAAACAAGCATGACCACAGAGATCTTTTTGCGTTTTTCTGCAGGTGCCATGATGTTATAAAGCAAATTAACAGCGACATAAGAGAGGACGCCAAGCGTTAAGCCATCGCCAATGGAGTAGGTGAGTGGCATAGCGAGGATCGTGATGGCTGCTGGGAGGCCTTCAGTAATATCGGCGAATTCAACGTCTTTGACGGCGCTGAGCATGAGATAGCCAACGTAGATTAGGGCTGGTGCTGTCGCACAGGATGGAATGGCAACGAAGATTGGTGAGAAGAACATCGCGATGAGAAAAAAGCAACCAACGGTGATGGCAGTATAGCCAGTGCGGCCGCCAACGCTGACGCCGGTGGAGCTTTCTACATAGGTAGTAACAGTGGAAACGCCAAGATAAGCGCCGGTTGTGGTGGCGATGGCGTCGGCCATGAGCGCGCGGCCTGCATTTGGTACGTTGCCTTCTTTGTCAAGCATATTGGCTTTGTAGCACACGCCAACAAGGGTGCCGACCGTATTAAAGAAGTCGACAAAAAGGAAGGTGAGCATGATGACAATAAAATTGCTGAGATTGGATGGCTGCAGCAGGTAGCTGAAATCAAGCTGCCCGGCAATTGGAGCGATTGATTCGAATTTGATGATGCCAGTTGGCAGGTTGATGCCAAGTGCAGCGGCTTCTTCCGGTGCAGCTATTGCGTAACCCCAAGCGATAACGGAGCAAGCGATGATGCCGATGAGCATGGCGCCGCGAACCCCGCGATTATCTAAGACAGCAATGATGACCACGCCGATGCAGGTGATAATAGCTGGTAGCGTGAAATGGCTGAGCCCAACGAGGTTGGATTCATTATCAACAACGATGCTGCCGTTGATGAGCCCGATAAAAGCAATGAAAAGACCGATCCCGCCGGAAACAGCCAGCTTCATGTTCAGCGGAATAGAATTGACAACGGCTTCGCGTACCCTGCAGGCTGTGAGCAGAATAAAAATAATACCTTCGATGAATACAGCGGTCAATGCAACCTGCCAGGGGATGTCATAGGCGAGCACAACGCTGTAAGTAAAGAATGCATTGAGGCCCATGCCGCTGGCTTGTGCGAACGGCAGGTTGGCAATGAAGCCCATGAGAAAGCAGCCGAGGGCAGCGGCAAGACAGGTACCGGTGACGAGAGCGCCGGCATTCATGCCAGCGTCAGCAAGAATACTTGGATTGACGGCAATGATGTACGCCATGGTCAGGAAGGTGGTGAGACCTGCAAGAACTTCCGTGCGCAGGTTGACCTTTTTCTGACCGAGTAACGGAAACAGTTTGACCAATGGATGTGTAGATGGTTTTGTACTCATAGATTTCCCCTTTAAGTTTTTTCCTTTTCTAATATAAATATAAGTGGTCAGCGCATCCCTTGAAGATCAAGCCAATGACTTTTCAAGCTGCAAACCAAACGTGCATCAATATATGCCTGGTCACAGGTGAGAATGGTTTGGCCCTGGTAGTTGCCAGCAGGTGTCAGTTCAACGACAAGTACAATATCAACTGTATCATCGCTGGACAGATGCAGAGGCAGCATAAAATTCATGGTGTTACGTGACGGATAATAAGAAGGAATGGCGGTGTGATAGTTCCAGCGGACCTCCTTTCTTGACAATAATACCGCATCGTCCAAGCGATTCTTAAGGCGATTGTAGAGAAGCATGTCATCTTCCAATAATTTGCGGATCTTTTCATAAAGATGCGCACGTTGATTATCGTCTTTGGCATGTTCGATATCACTAAGAATTTTCATGGCCTTCTTATGATCGTAGAATTGACTTTTCAAATAGAATAATGGAAAACGGTCAATGTTTTCAATAAGAATATGTTCATAGTCGCAATGGATTTCCTGAGTGAGATCAAAAAGAAGGTCCCCTTGATGCTGAAAATAGGTTGCTGGGAGTGGTAACGGATTGAAATTTTGTACCAATTGTTTTCCCATGCCAAAATGGCCTGCAATGCAGAACTCCTTAAAGAGCCAAGGTGATTCACCGGCAGTATTTGGTGCGAAACAAGCGTAGATTTCATCGAAATGACGATCGACAAGGCCGGTGTTGAAAGCGGCCAAGCGCCCATCCTGGCTAAGCAGAACTTTTCCTTCTAATTGAATGCGGTAGAAGGTGTATTGAATGTATTTCTTGAGAATGTAAAAATTCTTTTTTTCGGCATTGGGGAAATCCCAATCTTCCGGTGTTGCCATCTCAGCAAGTGCTTGCAAAAAATCTTCCCAGCGTCCAAGAAAAGCAAAATTTTCCAGCGCTTGAGCTGGGTTGTCTCCTTTGATTTTGTTGACTTCTAGATTAGAGGCGGCCGCTTCGTTATCATCAATATAGATTAATGCATACGGTGCTGCATGTTTGCCTTTTGATTGTGGCCGTTTGAAGGTCAAGTAAATTGGTTTGCCATTCTTAGCTGGCACATCTAGGCGGAAACCCAGCTTGTCTTTGCTGTAATCAAGTGTGGAAGATGCCTTTGCTTGTTGGTAGCTGCTTTCAAGAAGGCCTGGTAGTGAAGCTTGTACGCGGCCAGTTTTGAGCGCTAAAAGATGCAGCATATGGCTGTCAAGTTGTGTATGTGCCAACAAAGAGTCAGGAGGCTCTGGGAGTGTTGGCGTGACGGTTTGATGTGTTGCTTTTGTGATCGCTGTACCACGGGCACGACGTGTTTTACCGGCAAGTACGGTCTTGGTTTTTGATGTTTTGTTTGCTTTATTGGTTTTGTTTACATGTTTTGGGCGTTGCCAAATAGAAAAGCGTACACGGATTTCTTCGCTGCCATTTTCTGGTGGCAGCAAGGTGAGATATTCTGGGATATCGCGCAGCATGTTTTTTAAGCGGCCATAACCATAGTTACGACTGGAAATGTGATTGTCAGCCATCAGCTGTGCGATATCATTGATGGGGTGTGTGCCATAATTTAATTTTTTGCAGAGAAAGCGGTAGAGCTCCTCCTTTTGTTCGATTGTTATCATATATCATGTCCTTTCCGGTAAGGAGAGTGCGTGTTGAATAATGCCGCCGCCAATTACACGATCACCGTTGTAAAGTACGACGCTTTGGCCCGGTGTGATGGCGCGTACAGGTGTATCAAAATGAACAATAAGTTGGTCACCGTCTACTTGCCAGGTTCCCGATGTGCCGCGATCGCGGGAGCGAATTTTAATTTGCCCGGAACCAGAGGTCGCTGAGGCTGTTAGAAAGTTAATGTGATGAGCGACCAATCCGTTGTGAAATAAGGCATCATTTTTTCCGACCAAAACGGTATTGGCGCGGGGATCGGTTGCAATGACGTAGGCAGGGTAGCCTAGTGCCAATCCCAGACCGCGGCGTTGACCGATGGTATAATGCCAAGCACCTGGATGGGTGCCGAGCACATTTCCTTCGCTATCAATAAAACGCCCGCTGCCAGGAAGCCGTTCTGGACAAAAAGTTTGTAAAAATGCAGCATAATCATCATCGGGAATAAAGCAAATTTCCTGTGATTCCTTTTTACTGGCTGTTACTAGCCCGCATTGTGCTGCCAGTGCACGCGTTTCGTCTTTGTGGTAGTCGCCAAGCGGACAGAGAATATGCGTAAGAACGTTGCGTGAAATACCCCAGAGAAAATAAGATTGGTCTTTGATTGGATCGACAGCCCGTGCCAATTGAGGTCCGTTGTCATCATGAAGAATACGTACATAGTGACCAGTTGCCAGCGCATCACAGCCTAAGTGTTGCGCTTTCTGCCAGAGCAACCCAAATTTAATGGTAGCGTTGCAGCGTACACAAGGGTTTGGCGTTTGACCTTGAAGATAAGCGTCAGCAAATGGCTGCATTACTTCGTGTGCAAAGGCTTCGCGAGCATCGAGAATATGAAATTCAATGCCGAAATGTGCGGCAACAGTACGGGCATCATCAGCGGCTTGCTGATCACGACCACTTTCTGGTGCTAAGCGCATATGGATGCCAACCACTTCGTGGCCAGCCTGTTGAAGCAGATGGACGGTGACAGAACTGTCAACGCCGCCACTGAGACCAAGAGCTACTTTACTCATGAATGATTTCCTTTCTTACGCGCAATAACGGTGTCATCTTCAAAATAATAGCGTGTACCGACCATGCTATCTGGCAAATATTGCTGCTCAACCTGATGCATCGGGAAATTGTGCGGGTATTTATAACCAATGCCGTGCCCCAGTTCTTTCGCGCCAGCATAATGACTATCACGTAAATGATTTGGTACAGGGCCGTTTTTGCCATGACGCACATCAGCGAGAGCGCGTTCGATACCCATGTAGGCACAGTTGCTTTTTGGTGCTGTAGCCATATAGACCACAGCTTGTCCTAGAATAATGCGGCCTTCGGGCATGCCAACAAATTGTAATGCATCGGCTGCGCTTTGAGCGATGACCAATGCTTGTGGATCTGCCATGCCGATGTCTTCGCAGGATAGGATCACAATGCGTCGGGCAATAAAGAGTGGATCTTCTCCGGCGTCAAGCATGCGTGCCAAATAATAGAGGGCGGCATCTGGATCGCTGCCGCGCATGCTTTTGATAAATGCTGAGATGATATCATAATGTTCATCGCCGGTGCCATCGTAGCTAACCGCTGGTCGTTGAATGGATTCCTCGGCAACGGTCAGGTCTACATGAATGGTTCCTGTTTCATCTGCTGGGCTGGATAAGACTGACAATTCCAGAGCATTTAATGCCATTCGTGCGTCACCTTGAGAAAAATTGGCAAAATGTTCTAAGGCATCGTCGCTGATATCGACACGGTAAGAGCCAAGGCCGCGCTCGCGGTCGGTCAGCGCACGCTTGAGTAAGATGATAATATCAGATTTTGTCAAAGGCTGCAGCTGGAAAATTAATGAACGCGATAAAAGTGCACGATTGATGCTAAAATAAGGATTCTGGGTGGTTGCGCCAATAAGAATAATGGTGCCATTTTCGACAGAGGGCAGAAGCCCATCTTGTTGTGCTTTATTAAAACGATGGACTTCGTCAATAAATAAAATGGTTTGACGCCCATATAGCTGTTGCTCGTCTTCCGCCTTTTTTATCAGCTTGCGTAATTCTGGCAATCCTTCAGTAACTGCATTTAAACGTGCAAAAGGACGCTTGGTGACTTTGGCAATAACAGAAGCCAGCGTGGTTTTTCCACATCCGGCACTTCCCCAAAGGATGATAGAGGAGAGACGGTTGGTTTCAATAGCGCGACGCAAAAGTTTGCCTTTACCGATGAGCGCTTCTTGACCAACGATCTCATCCAGGTTTTGAGGACGCATGCGATCAGCAAGAGGCGCATGGGAATGACCGGTGGAGCTGGCAGCGGAGAATAAATTCATTTGATCAGACATGAAGAGCACTTCCCTGTGAAAAAAGTTAAAAGTGGATCAATCAAGGTGGGCGACAAGCTCTTTTAGATAGGCGGCAAGAGCTGTTCCAATGTCCTTACGTTTGAGGCCAAATTCGATGTTGGCTTCAATAAAGCCAAGTTGGTCACCAACGTCGTAGCGGCGGCCGCTGAACACACAAGCGCTCATGGTTTCATGTTTGGCCAGGGTGTTGAGAGCATCAGTGAGTTGGATTTCATTGCCTTTGCCAGGGGCGGTGGTGTCGAGGACGTCAAAGAGCGCTGGTGTGATGATGTAGCGGCCGAGAATAGCGAGGTTGCTTGGCGCTTCTTCAGCAGCTGGTTTTTCTACCAAGCTGGCGATTGGGCAGCGTCCGCTGTTTGGTGTTTCTGCCGGAGCAACAATACCATATTTGTGGATGGCTTCTTCGGCCACAGGCTGTACACCAATGACAGACGTGCCAGTTTGCTCATACACATCAATCAATTGCGCCAATGCTGGTGGCTCGGCGGCAACGACATCATCACCAAGCATAACGGCAATGGCTTCGCCGTTTGCAAAATCTCGTGCCAATGAGACGGCGTGACCAAGTCCGCGTGGCTCTTCTTGGATGACATAACTGAGCTTGACGATGTTTGAGATGTTGGCGATGCGTTGTTGTAATGCGTCTTTTCCATGCTCGTGTAGAAAGGCCTCGAGCTCAGGCGCTGGCGAAAAGTGATCGCGAATAGCTTGTTTTTTATCACTGACAACAAGAAGCACTTCTTCGATGCCGCTGGCAGCAGCTTCTTGTAAAATAATCTGTAATGTGGGAACATCGACAATAGGCAAAAGTTCCTTAGGAACTGCTTTGGTTGCAGGTAAGAAGCGAGTTCCTAATCCTGCGGCTGGAATGACAGCTTTTTTTATTTTATTCATAGTGGCCTCCGATGAAAAAACATAATAATGATGCTATTATATCACTAGATTTTTGGTGGTGTAAAGCCGCGCGTGTGCTTGTCGGAGCAGGCATAGCGTGATAGAATGGGAACAGTTTGAATAGGAGGTGGTTGCATGGAACGTCTCAGAAACTGGTGGCGAGCATTGTCTCGACGATTGCGTGCATGGAAACGTCAAACGGCACGAACTGGTAATGCGCTGGAACAGATTCGTTGGCAAGGAATGGTTGAAACACTGCGAACATTTTTGTTTTATGGCATTTTATCAGTGCTCATTGGCATTTGTGTCGGCGTAGTTACGGCCATATTTGGACGTGGCTTATTGCTTCTCAATGAATGGCGATCGGCGCATCTGTTATGGTTTGTTCCTTTTTTAGGGCTTGCAGGGCTTTTGATGATGTCGGTGAATATGCGTTGGGGCGGGCGCGCTCAGCGAGGTATGGGACTGGTGTTTGATGTTGGGCATGGGCGTGAAGCATCGATCCCGCTGCGGATGGTGCCGTTAACCATCTTTTCAACTTGGATGACACATCTTTTTGGTGGCAGTGCCGGACGTGAAGGTGTGGCTGTTCAGATAGGAGCAACATTGTCGATGCAATTTGCACGTGTTGCACCGGCAGAATTACGTCGTCATGTCATTTTAGCCAGTGGTATGGCAGCTGGTTTTGCAGGCCTTTTCGGTACACCGATTGCTGCCACATTTTTTGCCCTGGAGGTTCTGGTGGTTGGCTCTATTTATTATGAGGCGCTGGCGCCGGCGTTAATCGCTGCCTATAGTGCTTCATTCACAGCAAGAGCGCTTGGCCTTTCTGCGATGGCAATGCCGATCGGTTATGTTCCAGATCTCAATAGTCGTCTCATGCTAATCACCATTCTTGCTGGCTTTGTTTTTGGTGCAATTGGTTGGCTGTTCTCTTGGCTTCTTAATCACTTGCGCATTTATTTTGCCTTGCTGATTGATGATCCTCGCTTGCGTATTTTTCTTATTGGATGCATCTTGGCAGTGGTGTTTTTGCTGGCATGGGATGGACGTTACTCTGGTCTGAGTGATGAATTGTTCAACAACGCTTTTGTGGGTGGCGACATTCACTGGTACGATTGGCTGCTAAAAATGGTATTGACAGCAGTAACACTTGCGGCAGGTTTTCAAGGCGGGGAATTGACACCGCTTTTTGTTATTGGTGCTACGTTGGGATCGTTTTTAGCATTGGCTTTTGGCCTTCCTGTGGCGCTTTTTGCGGCAATGGGGAGTGTAGCGGTATTTGGTGCAGCTACAAAGACACTGTTTGCGCCGTTGTTTATTGGTGTGGAAGTTTTTGGTGCTCAAGGCATGCCTTTTTTCATGTTGGTAGCTATTGTTGCTTTTCTCGTGAGTGGACACTATGGTATTTACACAAAACAGAAATATCTGCCTGAAGAATCGAGAATGGATGATTAGTGGTTGAAATAATCCTAGGCAACAGCGCCAAAATTTGCTACTATAATTATTGGTATGAACGCCATCAAGCGACGTCGTCGCTGTCAATATTATTGTTAAGAGGAAAGAGGAAAATCAATTATGAGTAAAGTTCTTGTATTTGGGCACGCCAATCCGGATACCGATTCCATTACTAGTGCCATTAGCTATGCGTATTTGTTGAACCAAACAGGGCATGAGGCAACTGCATATGCCTTAGGTGTACCATCGGAAGAAACCCAGTTTGCCCTGGATACATTTGGTGTTGCTTCGCCGCAAGTTATTGAAAAAGCAGCAGAAGTGGCTGACGCGGATACCATTCTTGCGCTTGTTGACCATAATGAAGCACAGCAATCTTTGCCAGACCGTGGTGATTATCGCATTTGGAGTGTTGTGGACCATCATCGTATTGCTAACATTGAAACCGTTGAACCGCTCAATTATCGTGCTGAAGCGGTTGGCTGCACAGGGACCATTCTTTACAAAATGTACAATGAACAAGGTGTGGATATCCCTAAGAATATTGCTGGTTTGATGCTTTCTGCTGTCATCAGCGATACACTTTTGATGAAGTCTCCTACCTGCACGCCAGAGGATGAAGCTGCTATTATTGCGTTGGCTGCATTGGCGGGTGTAGACTACAACACTTATGGGCTTGACCTTTTGAAAGCTGGCACCAACCTTTCTGCAAAATCTTGTGAAGAACTTTTGGACTTGGATGCAAAAAGCTTCCCAATGGGCAGTGCTACTGTTCGTATTGCACAGGTTAACACTGTTGATGTCAACGATGTACTGACACGCAAGGCAGAATTGAGCGATCTGATGCAAAAAAACAGTGAAAAGGAAGGCTATGACCTTTTCTTGCTGCTGATTACCAATATCCTTGACAGCAACTCTACAGCGCTCATTACTGGTACTGAAACAGCTAAGGTGGAAAGTGCTTTTGGTGTGACTGTGACAGATGGTCTTGCAGAGCTGGCTGGTGTTGTTTCGAGAAAGAAACAAGTTGTACCGCCGCTTACTAAGGCTTTTGAAGGTTAATGAACAATGATGAATGAAAGGGACTGCTTTGCAGTCTCTTTTTTCAAAAGGAGGTTTTGAGATGAAGACATTAGATGTAAAAAAAATTACGGAAGCTATTCGACGTTTTGCAGTAGAAGTAAATACTGATTTGCCGAAGGATGTGGAGCAGGCATTGATCGATGGTCGTGAAAAAGAAGAATCTCCGTTTGGTGTTTATTGCTTTGATCAAATCCTTGCAAATGCCAGATTGGCGCGCGAAGAACATCAGGCCATGTGCCAAGATACCGGTACAATGGTGGTATATGTTAATTTGGGCCAGGACTTGCATTTAATTGGTGGCGATGTGACAGAAGCTATCAATGAAGGGGTGCGCCTTGGCTATGATGAAGGTTATCTGCGTCGCAGTATGGTTGAAGAGCCGGTGTTTGAGCGTGTTAACACGGGAGATAATACCCCTGCAGTTATCCACTATCATATTGTGCCGGGCGATCAGTGCGAAATCATTTTAATGCCGAAAGGTGGAGGCGCTGAGAATATGGGGGCGCTTGGTATGTTGAAGCCGACTGCAGGCAAGCAAGGCGTGATAGACTTTGTTGTAGATGCAGTGTCTAAAGCAGGGGGAAATCCATGTCCGCCGATTATTGTTGGTGTTGGTATTGGCGGAACCATGGAAAAAGCCACTGCTATCGCAAAGGAAGCGCTCATGCGGCCGATTGGATCTCAACATCCTGATGAACGTTATGCAGCAATGGAAAAAGAGATTCTTGATCGTGTGAACGCATTGGGCATTGGCCCACAGGGGCTTGGTGGCCGCGTTACTGCACTGGCTGTGCATATCAATACCCATCCATGCCATATTGCATCACTTCCAGTTGCGGTGAATATTAATTGCCATGCAGCGCGGCACACGAGCATTGTTTTAGATGGAGAGGAGGCATAAAGATGGAAAAACATATTCATGTACCGTTTCATGCTGAAGAACTGGCTGAATTGCGTGCGGGAGATACTGTTATGCTTTCTGGTGTTATTTATACCTCGCGTGATAAAGCGCATAAACGTATGGTGGAAACCCTGGATAAAGGGGAGGCTTTGCCAGTCGATTGGGAAGGACAGCTCATTTATTATGCGGGGCCAACGCCGGCCAAGCCTGGACAGGCTATTGGTTCTATTGGGCCAACAACGTCCAGCCGTATGGATGCATTTGCACCACGTTTAATGGACGAAGCCGGACTCAAAGGCATGCTGGGAAAAGGTCCTCGTAGTCAGGAGGTTATTGATGCCATTATAAGAAATGGTGCTGTTTATATGGTTGCAATTGGGGGGACAGGTGCTGCTATTTCTAAAAGTGTGAAGAAAGCAGACGTGATCGCTTACGATGATTTAGGAACAGAAGCTATTCGTCGTTTAGAGATTGAAAATCTTGCAGCAATAGTAGCCATTGATGCCCAGGGTGGTAATTTGTTTGAAACGGGCCGAGCACAGTATGAAAATAGAAATGTTTGACATGTTTGTTTGTATAGTATAAAATTAATACCAGAAATAATAGTTTGTATTAAGTGCTATCAAATGATTATTAAGAGGACAAGGGTGTTCTTTCTGGAACTCCTTGTCCTCTTTTTTTGTAAAAAACAGTGTTTATTTTAAGAAAGGTTGTGAAAAAGATGTAATTCTACTGATGCTAATCATTGATGTTCATATAGAAAAAATAAAAAGATGAAAAATAGAAGAAAAAATACTTGACAAAACATAGAATACTTATAAAGAAAAATTCTTTATAAGTATTTGTTTTCGAGAAAAGCAGAAATGAAAAAAGAGAAAAACACTTACCATATTTTCGACGTTTTGTCTAGTATAAAAAGTGTCATATCGCAAAAAAAGATTGTGATTGCTATATATATTCCTATATGAAATGGAAAAATATTAGGATTTTATTGACAGTTGACCATAATAAGATATAATTAAAACAAAGGATAACGATAAGCAAAGTTAATGAAAGCGATTCCTTATATTGTTTTGCAATATTCATTTATTAAGTAAATAAAACGGATTTATCTAATAGCGTTTGCTTATCGTCGTTCACAGCAATCGTAGCACTCATTATTCTAATACTATTAAAGAATGGAAGTGGACGTATGGGAGAAGACACGAGACAAGATAAAGTTGTTGTCAATCATTTAACGAAGCGTTTCGGCGATTTGTTGGTATTAAATGACATCAACTTCACCGTAAAAAAAGGTGAATTCCTCGTTATTGTAGGTCCTACAGGCTGCGGGAAAACAACATTCCTGAATTTGTTGTCAACGTTGTATGTGCCTAGTGAAGGGGAAGTCCTTATTGACGGTGAACCAGCTGATCCAAGGAAACACAGTATTTCATTTGTGTTCCAGGAACCATCCTGCCTGCCTTGGAGAACTGTGAAAGAAAACATCGCTTATGGTATGGAAATTAAAAAGTGGCCAAAAGATAAGATTGAAAAGAAGGTTCAAGAAGTTATGGAGTTGGTTGGTTTGACCCAAACTCAGGATCTCTATCCAGCTCAAATTTCATCTAGTATGGAGCAACGTGTGGCAATTGCAAGAGCGTTTGCGACGGATCCAGACTTGCTTCTCATGGATGAACCTTATGGTCAGTTGGATGTAAAACTTCGTTTTTATTTGGAAGATGAGTTGGTACGTATTTGGCAAGAGCTGCACAATACTGTAATCTTTATTACGCATAACGTTGAAGAGGCAGTTTACATTGCGGAGCGTATCTTGGTATTGACCAATAAGCCAACGACCATTAAGGAATCAATTCCGATTAATTTGCCAAGACCTCGGGATGCTTTGGCAGATGATTTTGTTGAATTACGTAACTATGTTACCGATGCCATCAAGTGGTGGTAAGAACACTTGGGCATAAAAATAAAAGGTAAAAATTGAAGGGAGTGTGTTTCTTATGAAACGTCACAAAAAAACTTGGAAAGTCGCAACAGCTGTCGTTTTATCAGTCGCATTGCTTGGAACGCTTGCCGGTTGCGGCGGCGGTGACGGCGGATCTGGCAGCAGCGGTGAAGTCATTGCTGTTGAAGGTGGTTTCCAGGGGCAGATCGATGCATGGCCAGCCTATTACGCAACAATGACGGATCCATCCATTCAGGAAAAATATGGTATTAGCATGACCATGCAGTATTTTGACTCCGGGATGCCTATGGTCCAGACTGTACCAGCTAACCAGCTTGCCATCATGAGTAATGGTTCTGTTCCTACCTTGATGTCTGCACTGCGTTATGACACCCCTATCGTTGGTGTATCTTCCAATGAATCCCGTGCCAATGCGATTCTGGCAAGAGAAGGGGATCCTATTTTCAATACTAAAAATGAAAACGGTACTTATGGCACTGCCGATGATATCAAAGGCAAAACCATTCTGACCACGACGGTTTCCAGTGGTACCTACACCCTGTCTGGCTACCTCGCACAATTTGGTCTTACTGAAGATGATGTTACTGTACGTAACCTTGAACAGGCTCAGGCCATTGCTGCATTCGAATCTGGTGAAGGCGATTATCTCGTTCTCTGGGCACCATTCCTTTATACCGGTCTTGAAAAGGGCTGGCAGGAAGTTGCCAATGCAGAACAGGTTGGCTCTACCTGCTTGATGTTGTGGGTTGCTGATCCTAAGATGGCTGAAGAAAATCCTGACGCGATTGCCAGCATGCTTGCTATGATGAGTGAAGGCGCTGACCGCTTCAATGAAGAAGGCACTGATATGGCAAGTGAGATTTCCAGTTTCTTCACTGACTGGGCTGCAATGCAGATTTCTGAAGAACAGGCTGCGCTTGATATCGAAGCCCATGATATTCCAAGTTTGGAAGATCAGCTCGAAATGCTGCAGAGCGGCGAATTACTTGAAGCAATGCAGAAGAGTGCAGATTACTTCGTATCTCAGGGGCAGTATACTGCTGATGAAAAGCAGCAGCTTGAAGACAAAGGCTACTGCATCGATTCTTCCTTCCTTGAAAGAGCTATCGAAATTAAGAACGAAAAGAACTAAGCAAGTGATTTGACAGTTTGAAAGGTGGAGGAGGTCTATTCATAAACAGGCTCCTCCACTTTTTTAAAGAATGTGACGCACAAAAAACACTCCTGCTTTGTAACAAAAGCGCAAAATACTTCAAATGGAGGTGTAAGTATGGCGAGTAAATTAGTTCGAAAAGAGAAAAAGCAGAGCTTCTACACATTGATTTCTATCATATCTATCTGCGTATTCCTCTTAGCATGGGAAATGATTGTAAGAATGGGGATTGTTTCTCCACACCTTTTGGCATCGCCAACACAGGTTATCTCGCTATTTATCGATAAATTATCCAATCCAAATCCTGATGGTACCATTATTTGGGGGCATATCGCTATCAGCTTAGAAGAAGCGTTGATCGGTTATATTTTAGCGCTGGTCATCGGTATTCCTCTGGGTCTGGCAATGGGCTGGTTCACCACTTTTGATGGTCTGGTTCGTCCGATTTTTGAAATCGTTCGTCCTATTCCTTCCGTTGCCTGGATTCCTCTCTGCATCATCTGGTTTGGGACTGGTCTCTTCAGTAAAGTGTTCATCATCTTCATCGGGGCGTTGGTACCTTGCGTTATCAACTCTTGTTCCGGTGTCAAGATGACCAACCCAACCTATATTCGTATGGCAAAGACCTACGGTGCAGGCAGCTGGGAAATCTTTAAGAATGTCTGCGTGCCATCCGCACTGCCAATGGTATTCGGTGGCTTGCAGGTTGCGTTGGCAACAGCTTGGACCTGCTTGGTTGCAGCCGAAATGGTCGGTGCAGACCGCGGGCTTGGGTTCTTCATCGAAATGGGTCGTCGTCTCCTGATGCCTGACATGATCATCCTTGGGATGGTTCTGACTGCGCTGACTGGTGTCGTCATCACCATTATCGTTGGCTTCATTGAAAAACAGCTCGTTAAGGGCAGCAGAAAAGGTCAGTAAGGAGGTGCCTGGCTATGAGTGAAACCATTTCTGAAAGCAGAGGCGGCAATGTGTTGCAAAAAGCCCTGCGTAACAAACGTGTTTTGAATGTTATTTCTATCATTCTCTTCCTGGGCATCTGGGATCTGATCGTTGTTGTTGGACAATCCACAATGATGCCTCGTCCTTGGGAAGTTGTCACAGAACTGATCAACATGTTCCAGACGAAACTGGCTGGTTATACCATGTTGATGCATACTTGGATCAGTTTCCGACGCGTTATGATTGCGTTCTTGTTGGCAGCTGTTATCGGTATTCCTGTTGGGGTATTGATGGGCTTCAATAAAACAGCCAATGCCATCATTCGTCCAATCTTTGAATTCTTTAAACCAATGCCACCTATCGCATGGATTTCTATCTCTATTTTGTGGTTCGGGATTGGTGAAACGTCTAAGGTTTTCATTATCTTTATTGGTGCATTGGTACCACTGATTTTGAACTCTTACAACGGGATTCGTCTTGTTGACCCTGAATTGTATGACTGCATTCGTAACTTGGGTGCTACCTACTGGCAAGAACATTTGCAAGTTACAGCACCATCTTGCATCCCTGCAATTTTTGCTGGTTTGCAGATCGCGTTGTCCACATCCTGGACCTGCGTGGTTGCAGCAGAATTGGTTGGCGCAAGAAGTGGCCTTGGGTTCGTTATCAACCAGGGGATGAGAATTGACAACACGGCCATGTGTATTGCTGGTATGTTGGTCATCTGTCTCGTATCCTTCCTGACATCCTTCGCGCTGACACTGATTGAAAGGGGGCTTTGTCCATGGACGAGAAACGCGCAAATATAATCGAGTGTGTGGATATCACAAAAGACTTTGGAGACAAAAAAGTTCTTTCTACAATGAACTTCCATGCCAAAGAAAACGAATTTGTCGTCATCCTTGGGCCTGGGCAGTCCGGTAAAAGTACATTGATGCGTCTGATCGCAGGTTTCGAAGCACCTACCACTGGTCACGTGTATGTCGGTGGTGAAGAAGTGGACGGGCCAAGCGATAAGGTTGGGTTTGTGTTCCAGCGCTATACTCTGTTCTTCTGGAGAACAGTTATGGGTAACGTTGAAATGGGGCCAAAGCTCAAAGGTGTGCCGAAAGAAGAACGTCGTAAAATGGCGCAGAAGTACATCGATCTTGTCGGGCTGACTGGTTTTGAAAATAGTTACCCTAATCAGTTGTCTGGTGGGATGAAGCAGCGTGTGGGTATTGCACGTGCATATGTTAATGAGCCTACGCTGTTGATTCTTGATGAACCGTTTGGCCAGTTGGATGCGCAGACGCGTATTCTCATGGAAATTGAGATTGAACGTGTTTGGCAGGAAGAAAAACGTACGATTTTGTTCGTAACGTCTAACATCGATGAAGCTATTTATCTGGCTGACCGCATTATCATCCTTGATGGTAAGCTGCCTAGCCATCTCGCCGGTGAATATGTTGTCGATCTTCCTCGTCCACGTAACTTAACAGGTCATGATTTCTTGGAACTGCGCAAGAAAATTACCGATTCGATGAGTCTCGTGCTTTAATGAAAGGAGGCGTTTCTGATGATACTTGGCGCATGGATTCCGATGGAGTGGGCTATATTCTTCACCGAAGTGGTTGGGCTGTTGGTTCTCTTCATTGTTCTTCGCAAACTGGTCTTTTATCTATCAGAGCGCTTCTTAGGTAAAGACGATAAATAATAAAAAATCTCGAGCTTTCGTGCTCGAGATTTTTTTGTGGAATTGGCAGTTGTTGGCGCCCTATGTTATGATGGGGGCAACGGATTGAAAGGAGGGCGAAAAATATGCCTGCGATTTTTGCTCATTATATTTTTGGCGTTGAAGCAATGAGGCGGTTTGATGATTCAATCATGAGAATTATCAAATCGCATCAAAAATTATATTTTGTCGGTCTGCAAGGACCAGACTTTTATTTCTTTGATCAACTTCTTTATGTGCGTGGAAAAAGATATGCTGCTATTGGTTCGCGGCTTCATCATGAACCTTGCGCGAGGTTGCTTGGGGCTTTGGAAGGTGATGGTGGAAGACGGCCGGACAGTGAGAGTCTGGCTTATTTGTTGGGCCTGATAGGGCATTTTTCTCTGGATTCAACCTGTCACCCTTTGATCGATCGATGGGTGGAGGAATTGCCATATAATCATCATCGAATGGAAACAGAATTTGATCGCTATTTGATGGCTGGTTGTGGAATTTCTGAGCCTCGATGTTTTCCGCTTGGAAGCCTTATTGCTGCAGATCGTCGCGAAAGATTGAAAGTTGGTCACATGTATGAATCGGCAAATCTGGGCCGAGCTGAGGATGTAGCAGAAATGACTGCTGACTTTGGACGTATTAAAAATTTGCTGCAAACACCGGAAGATGGTCGTTATCGTTTCTATCAGAATGTGTTGCGGATGGTTGGAGCGCAGGAAGCGCTTGGCGGTATTTTTATGGGGCCGAAAGATGCGTTGTCAGACATAACCAATCCGTGTCTTGCAGTGCTTTTTGAGCAGGCGAAACAGCGTTATGTAATGTTGGCTGAAAACTATATGTCGCATGTTTTTAATGGTGCGCCTTTGGATGAATATTTCTTGCGTAATTTTGAGACGGAACCGGAGGTTTCTCATGAAAATAGAAGAACAGATTCGTGCCCAGTTGATTGATCATGTGGATGAGGCGTATAAGGCTTTCCATGAAAAGCTTATTCCGAACATTTCGCCGGATCGTATTTTAGGCGTTCGCGTGCCGGTGCAAAGAAAAATTGCTAAAGCCTACAAGGGTGATCCGGATGTGTTTGAATATATGGCGTTGACCAGTCATAGATACATGGAAGAGGTTAACATCCATGGGCTGCTTGTTGCACAAATGAAAGATTTTGATGCATGTGTCGTAGAAACAACGCGTTTTTTGCCGATGGTGGATAATTGGGCGACGTGTGATATTTTTTCTCCGCAGGTTTTTAAGAAAAAACAGACTGAAATGCGACAACTGGTGCCGATATGGCTGGCGGATCGTTCGCATCCGTATACTGTGCGTTTTGGGATTAATATGTTGATGCAGCATTGTCTTGAGAAAAACTTTGTGGAAAGTGATCTTGCGGCAGTAGCGGCGTGTGTTTGTGATGAATACTACGTGAACATGGGCGTGGCATGGTATTTTAGTGTAGCGCTTGTCAAACAATGGGATGCGGCGCTGCCGTGGATAGCAGAACATCGTATGCCGGATTGGGTGCATCGAAAGAGCATTCAAAAAGCGGTTGAAAGTCGTCGGGTATCGGACGAAAGAAAAGCGCTCTTAAAATCGTATCGTTAAAAATGGTCCCTTTCGAGAATTTTTCTCGAAAGGGACCATTTTTAGTTATATAAGTCCTGCAACATGGCAGGGAGAGTGCTGGCGGCGGTTTGAACGTCGTCTTTCATGCTGTTGTACACAGCGCGGGTATCGTCGTCTAAGTGACCGGCATAAGGATTGGCGTTTTCGTCGAGGCTGTACTCTGGAAAAAGGATGGGTGTAGAAGTTCCGTCGCTGTTTTCTTTAAAGCCTTTGTCCAAAGTAAGTGTGATCAAAGCTTCATTGAAAGTGATGTCATCTTGTTTGAATTCGCGGGTGTATGAAGGGGAACAACGCAGGCGAAGCGTGCTGGTTCCGTCGGAACAATCGGCGGTAACAAATTTGGCGTCGTCGGGAATTTTGGTATTGAATGACAGCAGATCAGGAAAATCTGGTGCCAGAACAGAGTATTGAATGTTGCCGTCTTGAGCGATGTAATAGCCTGAAGCGTAGCTGTCGCCGTTTTCTTTGGTGAGAATTTCCGGTGAGAATTTGTATTTTTGAATGGCGTTCTCGAACTGTTGTTCAAAGTGGTTTTTCTGATAATACCAATAGCCGCAGTAAGAAATGCAAACAAGGGCGATGATGCTAATGGCTGTGATGATGCCTTTGGCGAGACGCTTGCCAAAATGGCGTTCTTTGTCGATGGTCTGAATCATATGCGTGTCCTCCTTGAGCAGCATGTCCAAAGAAATATCAAAATGGTTGCTCATATCGATGAGGGTTTGTAAATCAGGATAACTTTTCTCGTTTTCCCAATTTGACACCGTTTGTCGTGTGACGTGAAAGAGCTGACCGAAGGCTTCCTGGGTCATGCCGTATTCTTTTCTGATGGATAAAATTTCTTTTCCGAGTTTCATGGTTTTGTCCTTTCTTTTGGAGAACAACGCGCATTGTTTTTCCTGGCTTTATTATCTCAGGTGTGTTCCGAAAAATAAAGCAATCTGCTTTTTGCAGGGGGATTTCTGTGCGCAAAGATTCTTTGACAAGGCTTTGCGCGAAAAAAAGGCCAACCGTTGTTGATAACGGTTGGCCAATCGTAAGGGGGTGTATGATGAATGTGACGGATGATTGATGCAATTACTTTGTCATCAACACAGAGAGACTGCGTGCAAAGCTGGTTGGATCTTCAACAGGAAGTCCTGCGATCAGGCGTGCTTGTTGATAAAGGAGATTGGTGTATTCTTTCAAAGCGTCTTCGTTGTTTTCTTTATAAAGTGCTTCGAGTTTTGCGTACACTGGATGATTTTTGTTAATTTCCAATACTTTTTGCGCCTTGATGCTTTGACCGTTAGGCATGGCGGCATAAAGTTTTTCCATATCGACGGAAATTTGTCCTTCGGTAGACAGATAAACAGCGTCTTCATCGGCAAGACGATCAGTGGTTTTTACGCGTACAACTTCATCGGACAGTAAACCGGCAAGTTTTTCGAAGAAAGCATTTTGTTCTTCGGTGGTATCGTCTTCAGTGGTGGTCTCATCGTCTAATCCTAAATCGTCGCCGGAAACAGAACGGAATTCTTTGCCATCATATGCTGCAATGGCTTTTAGAACAAATTCGTCGAATGCATCGGTAAGATAAAGCATTTCGAAGTTTTTCTTTTTAATGATGCCGACCTGTGGCAGTTTATCGATTTGATCAGCGCTGGCGCCAGTTGCATAGTAGATGTATTTTTGCTCTTCTGGCATGCGTTCCACATATTCTTTCAAGGTCACAAGTTTGTTTTCTGTTGAAGAATAGAAAAGAAGGAAGTCTTGGAGTTTATCCTTGTGGGCGCCGTAGCTATCATAGATGCTGATTTTGATATGGCGGCCAAATGCTTTGTAAAATTTTTCGTAGTTTTCGCGGTCGTTATCGCGCATTTGGGACAACTCGCGTGTGATGCGTTCGTCGATCTTATGACGGATGGTCATGAGTTGACGATCGTGCTGCAATAATTCGCGGGAGATATTGAGAGAGAGATCCTCACTGTCAACAACACCTTTAACGAAATTGTAGTATTCTGGCAGCAAGTCCTCGCAATTGTCCATAATAAGGACACCGTTAGAGTAAAGTGCTAAGCCGCGCTTGTAATCGTTGGTGTAGTAGTCAAATGGTGGTTGACTAGGGATGTAGAGAATGGCACGATAGCTCAGCGCAGCACCTTCAGCGTTAAGGTGGATGTGGCGCAAAGGCTTGTCAAAGCCGAAACGGCGTTCGTGATAAAAGTTTTCGTAATCTTCATCTTTGAGTTCGTTTTTGTTCTTGCGCCAGATAGGGACCATGGAGTTAAGGGTGTCGTCTTCGTAATATGTTTCATATTCAGGATGCTCTTCGGTTCCTTCTTTCATGCGCTGTTTTTCACAAAGCATTACGATTGGGTAACGGATGTAGTTGGAATAGCGGGTGACAAGGGCGCGCAATAGGTGTGGATCAAGGAATTCGTCATAGTTTTCCTCATCGGTGTTGTCGCGCAATGTCAGCGTGATTTTTGTGCCTGGTGTGGTGCGACCGCATTCAGAAATGGTGTATCCGTCTGTACCATCGGAATGCCACATGGCTGCTGGTTCATCGGGGTTCCAGGTTTTGGATTCAACGGTGACTTCTTTTGCGACCATGAAGGCGGAATAGAAGCCGACCCCGAATTGGCCGATGATATTGTGGTCGTCATCTTGATCTTGGTTGGATTTGAAATCGAAGCTGCCGCTCTTTGCAATGGTGCCGAGATTGTTTTCGAGTTCTTCGGCAGTCATGCCGACGCCAGTGTCTTCGATGGTCAGCGTACGCGCTTCTTTATTTGGTGTCAGACGAATGTAAAAATCGTCCTTGTTGAAAGTTCGGTTTTCGTCAGTTAAGGTTTCGTAGTAGACTTTGTCGATGGCGTCAGATGCGTTGGAAATCAGTTCGCGTAAAAAGATTTCGCGATTGGTGTAAATAGAATGGATCATCAGATCCATGAGTCGTTGAGATTCTGCTTTAAAGGCTTTCTTAGCCATAGAATGGTCACCTCTCTGAGATATTAGCACTCGATCTATCTGAGTGCTAATATTATTTTAGCACGTCTGTAATGATTGTCAAGCAAAGATGCTTAAGAAATCTTTAGCTTTAAGAGATTTGGCGAGCGGTATAATAAAGATGGGATGAAAAAATAGGAGGTGAGGTGAATGATGTCATCTTTGGCGCATCGCTCATCGCTGGCAGGCTATGATGCTCATGATGGTGTGCGGGCACTGATTTTATATGTGGTTTTTGTATTGCTGCTGGTTGTTCAAGGACGAATGTATACAACGATGCTGCCCCTATCTATCCTTGCAAGCTTGAACGTGGTGATGCCGATGATAGCACTTGGCTTGACGGTTGGGTGCATTGTGGTCAGGGGAGAGCGCTGGGCCAGCATCGGCATCACGTGGAAACATTTTGGCTGGAGCTGCGCTTGTGGTGTGGTTTTGGCTGGCGTTTTGGTTATTGGTGTGGCGGTGTATCAGTTGGCTGTTGAGCGTCGGGTTGTAGGCTTTGGTGCGTTGAAAGGTACAACGGTTTTTGTCTGTTTGCTTGGTGCTGTCAATGAAGAATTGGGATTTCGCGGCTATATTGAAACACGATTGTCGGGTTTGATTGGCAAGGCATGGGTGTGTTCGCTGGCAACGGCCATCTTGTTTTTGTTGATTCATTATCCGATTTATTGGGGGCTCAGCGGTGTTTTATCTTTTTCGGGTTTGACCGTGATGCGTGGTAGTTGCATTCTGATTCTGCATTTTTTCTGTGATGGTGTCTATCGCAGAACGCATTGTATCTGGGGGGCTGTGGTCTTACACTGGCTTTACAATCTTGGCAGCGGCTTGCTGACTGTGCAATAAATGAACGACCGTTCTCAATCGTGAGAACGGTCGTTTGTTCAAAATGTCATACCGCGGCGCGAGAGTCGGCGCCAATATATGATGCCGACGATGTCGGCGAGTGCCCATCCTATTGGGACAGCCGCCCAGATACCCGTCACGCCAATAGCTGGAATGGCTGAGAGCGTGTAAGCGAGAAGAACGCGTGTGCCAAGCGAAATGATGGTGAGAACAACGCTCATGCCTGGGCGGGCGATGGCTCGATAGAGGCCATAAAGTAAAAAGAGAATGCCGATGCCGACATAGAAAGCGCCTTCGATGCGCAGGTAACACACGCCGGCAGAGATGATGTCTGTTTCATTGCGGTTGATAAAGAGTGTCATCAATGGTTCAGCAAAGATGAAGACAATGGCGCTGACAATGATGCTAAAGATCGAGGCCGCGAGAAAAGCGCTTTTAATGCCTTGATGAATGCGTTCTTCTTTTCTGGCGCCATAATTCTGGGCGATAAATGTCGAAAAAGCGTTGCCAAAGTCTTGCACTGGCATGTAAGCGAAGGTATCGATTTTGACAGCAGCAGCGAAGGCCGCCATGATGACTGGGCCGAAGCTGTTGACCAAACCTTGCACCAAGAGAATGCCAAAATTCATAACAGATTGCTGGATGCAAGTGAGAAAAGAAAAGCTGGTAATTTCACGGAATATCGTGCGATTCCAGCGCATGTGCCTGCGCGCAGGCCGTAAATCAGAAAATGCCACGAGGGAGTAGGCCATGAGCCCGAGACCGGAAACGTATTGGGAAAGGATTGTTGCAAATGCGGCGCCAGCCACGCCCCAATGGAACACGCAAACAAACAATAAGTCTAAAACGATGTTTAAGAGTGCGGATACAGCGAGAAAGACCAAGGGTATTTTTGAATTTCCAAGTGCTCGCAAAAGACAGGAAAAATAATTTTGGAAAAACGTGGCAAGAATTCCGGCAAAAATGACCAATAAATAGGTTTTCATCAGTCCGGCAACGTCAGGATCTGCAACACGAAGGAACCATATGATAAAATCAATGCCGACAAACACCAATATATTGATGGCAATGGTAACAAGAATAATGAACACGAATGATTGGAATATGCCGATTTTCAGCCGATCGATGTTGTTGCGGCCGTAACTGATGGAAAAAGACGCGCCGCTGCCCATGCAAAGACCGAGGATAATCGATGTAAGAAAAGTCATTAGGGTGTAGGCTGAGCCAACGGCAGCCAATGCATTGGCGCCGAGAAAGCGGCCCACAATGATGGTATCAGCGATATTATAGCATTGCTGCAACAAATTTCCAGCTATCATCGGCAGTGCAAAAATCAGCAAACTTTTTGTAATATTGCCTGTCAACAAGTTACTATTTTGCATAGAATTCCCCCTCTGACAGTCGATGATCGAAAATAACGGACTGTCTGCATCTATTATAGGTAACGCGTTGAAAAACTGTCAATTGGCTGTTGCGTTGACAAAAATGGTGGTGCGCGCAATAATGAAGGAAGAGTTGACTATGACATGTGAGGAGATGGAGACAATGGCGGATTTTGACAAAAAAGCGCCTGAATACGATGCATGGTATCAAACGCAAAAAGGTGCCTTGGTGGATGCGCTGGAAACTGAGTGCGCATTTGAACTGTTTCAGCCAGCAAAGGGGATGCATGTGTTGGATGCTGGCTGCGGAACTGGTAACTTTTCAATGAAGATGGCAGCTTTGGAGGTGACGGTGGATGGCATTGATTTATCGGAGCCAATGATTGCCTATGCAAAGGAAAAGGCGGCTGCATCGCCTTATTCGAAGCAATTGCGGTTTCATGTAGGGGATTTGTATAATCTGCCATTTCCTGACAACACCTTTGATGCAGTGCTTTCAATGGCAGCGTTTGAATTTATTCATGATGACTTGCGTGCCTTGAACGAAATGATGCGCGTGGTGAAACCAGGGGGCCGTGTGTTGATTGGCACAATTACTGGCAATTCTGACTGGGGGCTGGAATATCAGACTCATATGCCGCGTGAGGATTCGGTTTTTCACCATGCGTCCTTTAAGACAGCCGATGACATGCGTGCACTTTTGCCAGAAAAACTGCTTGCAAGTGCCGAAAGTGTTTTTCTGCCATTTGCAACACCTGACACAGAAGCAACCCGGGAGTTGGATGCTGATTATCGCAAACGTGGTGCCATTGGTGCATTTGTATGTTTGCTATGGGAAAAATAGACAACATAAAACGGCAAGAGAACTGCTGGCTGTTCTCTTGCCGTTTTGTGTTGCACGTTTGTTTTATGATGTATGCTTAGTTCTTATACAGGTTTCTGCCGGATAGTGCTGCACAAACATGGGCTGCAGTTCCGACGGCAAGGGCTGTTTCATCGAAAAGCACATCAGCATTATGAATGTTGGCGGCGCATCCCTCAACATGAGCACCGAGGGTCATCATGCTGATTGGCAGGATGTTGCCGTAGAGGGCAAAGTCTTCGCTCCAGGCAAATGGTTCAGGTTGTTCCTGCAAAGCAAGTTCTGGGGCGTGGTTAGACAACGTTTGTAGGAGGTGTTGATTAAGCGCTACATCGTTACAAACTGGTGGCACGGTGGTTGTAAATGTTAGTGTCACTTGGCAGCGCAGTGTTTTCGCCATGCCGTCACAAATTTCCTGGAGCCGTGCCTTCATTGTCTCAGCGAGGGCTGTGTTATAGACGCGCAGTGTGCCAAGCAGCTGTACCTGATCAGGAATGACATTGAAGGTGCTGCCGCCATTGAAGGCACAGATGGAGAGTACCGCTGGCTCAAGTGTTGGTCGCTCGCGACTGATTAAGCCTTGCAGCGCGTTGTAGATTTGAACGGCAGCAAAGATTGGGTCGCGTCCATTGGATGGGGCAGCGCCGTGGGTGCTGGCACCGGTGACGGTGATGATAAATTCGTTGGATGCGGCGTACATTGGTCCATTTTTGTAGTAAAGCGTGCCACTGTCCAAGGTTGGAGACATATGCAAGGCAAATCCACCTTTGAAGTCAGGCGTGACCGCATGGTGGGCGATGAGTTGGCGTGCGCCGGTGATGTTTTCTTCGTCAGGTTGGAAGATGAGGCGCGTGCGCGTGGACAACTCATCAGCATGTGCTTGTAACAGGCAAGCTGCGCCAAGTAGCATGGCTGTGTGGAAATCGTGGCCGCAGGTGTGTGCAAAGTTGGTTTCGCTAGAAAAAGGCAGGCCGCTTTTTTCTTCCATTAACAGAGCGTCCATATCGGCGCGAAGAATCATTCCGGCCGGGCCTTTTCCGATATCGGCAACGAGGGTACTTTGACAAGGTTCAAAAAAGGAAACGTGATGTGCAGTAAGCACATCACGAATCAGTGTTAAAGTATGGGTCAAATCGTAGCCGCCTTCCGCGTGCTGGTGAAATGAGCGGCGCCATGTTACAAGTTCTGGTTGTAATGCAAGTGCTTCTTCGTAGATCGACACGGTTATGCGCCTCCTAGCTTAAAAAGAAATAGAGCAGAACGATGATCCCGAGTACAATGCGATAGTAACCAAAAACTTTGAAATCGTTTTTGGATACGTAAGCAACAAGGAATTTGATTGCCAGAATAGAAACGACAAATGCAACAAGCATACCAAATAGTAAAATCATCAGCTCATTGCCTGTAAAATTGAAACCGAATTTTACGAGTTTGAGCAAGCTGGCGCCAAACATAATAGGAATGCTCATGAAGAATGAAAACTCTGTTGCTAAGGTTCGGGAAGTGCCAACAAGCATACCGCCAATAATGGTAGAACCGGAACGGGAGGTTCCAGGGATCAGTGAGAGTACTTGGAAACAACCAATCTTGAAAGCAGTGAGATAACTCATGTCATCGAAAGAATTGACAGTTGGACGATAGTTGTATTTTGTTTCGATCCAAATAAAGATTATCCCGTAGACAATCAAAGCGATTGCAACCACGACATAGTTATAAAAGTGCTCATCAAGCCAGTCGTTTAATGGTAAACCGATGATGGCGGCAGGCAGACAGCCAATGATAACTTTAAACCAAATTTTCCAAGTGTCAGATTTTTCCTTTGCGCTTTTTCTTGGTGAGAATGGATTTAATTTATGGAAATAGATGACGACAACAGCCAGGATGGCGCCAAGTTGAATCACGACTAAGAACATTTCCCAGAATTCACGGGAAACATTGAGCCGTAGAAAATTTTCAACGAGAATCATATGCCCTGTGCTGGAAATTGGGAGCCACTCAGTGATCCCTTCAACAATACCAAGTATCAAAACTTTTAAATATTCAATTAGCATGGTTTTCCTCCCAAAAATAACATTGGTTACATTCTAATGGATTCGTGAAGACGCTGCAAGAGACGGGCGACAGATTTTATAGATCGTTTATTTTTTATAGTAGAAAGATGGTTGGCGAATCACTTTGCTTTTCGTATAATATGATGGCGTAGATGGAGGTGTTTTTTTCTGTTGAGATGATGAACAGGGGGACATGGTATTTGGATGATAAAATAAAAAAAATAACTTTTTGGGCAATTGGGGATTTGCATTTGTCTATAGGTTTAGAAAAAAGCAAGCAAAAGCCTATGGAATGTTTTGGTGAACAGTGGGTTCAGCATACAGCAAAAATTGCAAGACGATGGTGTGAACGTGTGCAGAAAAACGATGTTGTGCTTTTACTTGGTGATACCTTTTGGGGCAATCGTGTTGAAGAGGCGCAGTTTGCACTGAACTGGCTGGGCTGTTTGCCAGGGCGAAAGGTGATGATTCGCGGCAATCATGATAACTGGTGGCAGAGCATTTCGAAGGTGCGCGAAGCTTTGCCTGAAGGTATGTATGCCATTCAAAATGATTGCTTGGTGCTGGATCATGTTGCCATTGCTGGCGCCCGTGGCTGGACTTTTGCCGACCCGGAAGGCCCGGAACATCAGGAAAAAATGCTTCGGCGTGAGTATGCACGGTTGGAAGCGTCGTTATCACAGATACCTATGGATGCAAGTTATCGTATTGCAATGTTACATTATCCGCCATTTGCAGGTAAGAAATTAGAACCGACAATGGCGGCGTTACTGGAACGTTATCATGTAAATTGCTGCGTGTTTGGCCATCTGCATGGAGAGGAAGCAGCGCAATTTCAATCAATAGAAAAAAACAATATTAAATATATGCTTGCAAGCGCGGATAATGTTGATTTTTCTCCGCTGTCGATCTATAATTACCAATATAATCATGACTATTCAGGGAATGATTGAGAATGGAGGTGAATGAAATGGAAAAACGTATTCTTGCGACTGAACATGCACCTGCTGCTTTGGGACCCTATTCTCAAGGGGTTGCTGCAAGCGGTGAAATGATTTTTGTGTCTGGTCAGATTCCTATCGATCCGGCAACAGGCACAGTTGTTGAGGGTGACATTTCGGTACAAACCAAGCAGTGCATGGACAATATTGCTGCTATTTTAGCAGAAGCTGGTGCAACTGTTGAGGACATCGTGAAAACTACCATCTATTTGAAAGATATGAACGATTTTGCGACGGTCAATGAAGCTTATGGAAAATACTTTGAAAAGGATGCGCCTGCACGTGGTTGTGTGGAGGTGGCTCGTCTGCCAAAAGACATGCAGGTTGAGATCGAAGCAATCGCTGTACGCTAATAAATGGAGATAGTGAAAAAGGAGGATGGTTATGCTTGATGCATTACTGTTGGCACGTTGGCAGTTTGCCATCACGACGGTTTACCACTTTTTATTTGTGCCGTTGACACTTGGCCTGTCCATCATGACAGCAATGATTCAAACAAAATATGTTAAGACTGGCGATCCAAAATATAAGACCATGACAAAATTCTGGGGAAAACTTTTCCTGATTAACTTTGTCATGGGGGTTGCAACCGGTCTTGTTCAGGAGTTCCAGTTTGGTATGAACTGGTCGGAATACGCACGTTTTATGGGTGACATTTTTGGTGCACCTCTGGCAATCGAAGCACTGCTTGCATTCTTTATTGAATCGACATTCCTTGGTGTATGGGTGTTCGGTTGGGACCGTCTGCCAAAAGGCGTGCATCTGGCAAGCATATGGTTGGTAGCGATTGCTTCTAACCTGTCCGCTATGTGGATTTTGGTTGCCAACTCATTTATGCAGCATCCACAGGGCTATGTGCTCAACAATGGTCGTGTTGAAATGGACAACTTTGCAGAGATTGTTGGCAATTCGTATTTCTTCCATCAATTTGCTCATGTGTTTACCGCTGGTTTGACAACAGCAGCGTTCTTTATGTTAGGAATTAGTGCTTATCATTTGGTACGTAAGAAAAATGTACCTGTTATGAAATCATCTTTTAAATTTGCTGCTGTTATGGGCTTGATTGCGTCCATTGCTGTTGCAGGTATTGGTCATATGCAAGGTCAGTATCTGACTGATGAAGTGCCAATGAAAATGGCTGCTATGGAAGCATTATGGAACACGGAAGAAAGTGCTCCGTTGGCTTTGGTGGCAAATATTGATACAGAAAATCGCGAAAACACCTTTGAAATTTTTGTGCCAGGTTTGCTGAGTTTTATGGCGCACAATAACTTTACAGAAGAAGTGCAAGGGATCAATGATCTTCAGGCACAGTATGAACAGGAATACGGTGAAGGCAACTATATTCCTGACGTACCGCTCATGTTCTGGAGCTTCCGTATCATGGTTGGTGCGGGTATGCTCTTGGTGCTTGCTGCATTGGTTGCGTGCTTCATGGTTAAAACCAAACGTGAAGTTAAGGGCTCTAAATTGATGCTGCTGTTTTTACCGGCGATGGCGCTGCCGTATCTGGCCAACTCTTTTGGCTGGATTCTAACAGAAGTGGGCCGTCAGCCGTGGATTGTGTACGGTTTGCAGAAGACAGCGGATGCTGTATCGCAGGTTGTCTCTGGTAATGAAGTATTGATTACGCTGGTTGGCTTTACGCTGGTGTACTTGATCTTGGCCATCATCGATGTAGGACTGCTCGCACGTGCAGCCAAGAAAGTGGATGATGAAGACAAGAAACCTAAAGCTGCTGAGGAGGGCTCGTTATGGATTTAAATGTACTTTGGTTTATTCTCATTACGGTGCTGTTCATTGGCTTCTTCTTCCTGGAAGGTTTCGATTACGGTGTAGGTGCGTTGATCCCTATTATTGGGAAAGATGACGAAGAACGCCGTGTTGTCTTGAATACGATTGGGCCATTCTGGGATGGCAACGAAGTATGGCTGATCACTGCAGGTGGCGCTATGTTTGCGGCTTTTCCTCATGTTTATGCAACCATGTTCAGCGGCTGGTATCTGGCTTTGTTCCTGATTCTGTTGGCACTGATTCTTCGTGCTACTGGCATTGAGTTCCGTAGTCAGAAACCTAGTCTGACTTGGCGTAAGAATTGGGATACTGTTATTGCGGTGACCTCTATCCTTTCGGCAATTCTCTGGGGGGTAGCGGTATCAAATCTCGTTATTGGTGTGCCAATTGATGAAAACATGCAGTATGCGGGCAGTTTCTTTACGCTGTTGCGTCCATTCTGTTTGCTGGGCGGTGTGATGCTGGCGCTGATTTTCTTGTATCATGGTGCCTGCTATCTGATGTTAAAAGCTGGTGAGCAAACTGTCTTGGATCGTGCTCAAGGCATTGCCAACAAGCTTGGCCCTGTGATGATCGTTGTCACAGTGGTTTGGGTTGTATGGGCGTTTTTCGCTAGCACCATGTTTGAAAACGTGCTTGCCATCGTTGCCATTGCATTGGCAGCTGTGTTTATGATTCTGTCGGTGCTTTGCAGCCGTAAACAGGCATCTGGGCTGGCGTTTGTATTCATCGCGCTGGCAATTGCTTGCTGTGTAGCTGGTGTTTTTGCAGGGATGTTCCCAAATATCATGATTTCAACACTGAATACAGCGTATAGTCTAGATATTTATAATGCTGCATCTTCTCCAAAAACGCTGAGCTTTATGACCAAGGTTGCCTTGACCATGGTTCCGATTGTTCTGCTTTATCAGATCTGGTCATTCTATGTGTTCCGCGCTCGTGTCACAAAGAAGACCATAAAATATTGATGGGCATTGTAACGCCTCTCGAAAGGGAGGCGTTTTTTTGATACATGGAGAAAGGAGACATTTCCATGGTGGATAAAAAGCTGATGAAAGAAATTGGCGCACAACGGCTGCTGTTTGTTTTATCGGTGCTTTTCAGTTTGGGTTCAGCTGCAGCTGTGCTGTGGCAGACGTGGATGGTGGCGAAAATTGTTGACGGCATCTTTCTTGGTGACGCGACAAGAGAAACGCTTGTGAACACCTTTGTGTTGGCAGTGATCGCGTTGGTATTGCGTATAGCTTTGGACTGTGCAGAAGAGCATTGCAGTCTTAAACTTGCAACTACTATAAAGCTGGATCTGCGAGAGAAGATTATCAATAAATTGGGCTCTTTGTCACCAGTTCAGTCAGCAGCCTTTCAGAGTGGTGGCTTGCTTAATCTGCTCTATGACGGCATCGACACCTTGGAAAGTTATTTTAGTGGGTATTTGCCACAATTGTTTAAAGCCGTTTTTATTCCGGTGTTATTTTTGCTGGTTGTGTTTCCAAAGGATGTCTTGAGCGCTGTAGTGATGTTGGTGACGTTGCCGTTGATTCCGATATTTATGGTGCTGATTGGGAAATGGACCAAACGCGAAAGTGTACGGCAATGGGTATTGTTGACACGATTTGCTGCTTTTTTAGAGGATGTACTGCAAGGTTTAATGACGCTAAAAAGTCTTGGACGCAGCAAACAACAGGGAGAAAAAATCGGAGACATCAGCGAAGCTTATCGTCGTGCCACATTTCAAGTTCAAAGATGGGCGTTTATTTCTTCATTGGCTCTTGAATTGGTGGCGACCATTGCGATTGCGATGGTTGCTGTTGGTTTGGGATTGCGTTTATGCAATGGATCGCTGTCGTTTTTGATTGGTTTCTATATTCTTCTTTTGGCACCGGAATATTATCAGCCAATGCGCACCTTGGGGCAATATTTTCATTCTGGCATCAACGCTCAGGAAGCCAGTAACAGCATCTATGCTTTTTTAGAAACAGAGCCATGGGAAATGGTCGATGGAACTTTTATAGGTGGTCAGATAAAAAGTATTCGCTTAGAGCATGTCAGTTATCGTTATCCTGGCGCCGCGCAAGATGCAGTGCAGGATGTATCCCTTGAATTAAGTGCGGGGCATTCTATTGCATTTGCTGGCGATAGTGGTAGTGGAAAAACCACGTTGATGATGCTGGCAATGGGATTCCTTCGGCCAACGAGTGGCTGCGTCTATGTTAATGATGTGCCCTTGTCTCAGTGGCAGAGGACTGCCTATCATGATCGTGTGGCGGCGGTGTTGCAGACACCTTATATTTTTCAAGGGAGTGTTCTGGAAAATATTGTTTTTGCCAATGAGCTCTCTCCAGAGGTTCGTAACCAGGCGGAAATGATTGCCGATCGGGTTGGGTTGTCGCATTTGCTGCGTACAACACCAACTGGATTAGACACACGTATTGGTCAAGGTGGACAACAGCTTTCGGGTGGCCAAACAGCGCTGCTTCTGGTGGCGCGTGCGCTTTATCGTGACAGTGATGTATTGTTTTTTGATGAAATGACCGATAACCTGGATGTGGAGAGCGAACGGGCGCTGGTGGATGCTTTAGATCGTTTACTTGCTGGTCGGGCGACATGGATTATAGCGCATCGTTTGCAGACCTTGCGCAAGGTTGATCGTATTTATGTTATGCGTCACGGCCGTGTTGTTTCATCAGGGCGTTATGAAGATGTTGTTGATGCAGGCGGGCATTTTATTGCAAAGGAGGCTGAGGTGCATGCGTAAAACGATTGCTTGGCTGTTGCAGCTTCTAAAACCATATCGCTGGCGTGTGTTACTTGGGAGCCTTTTGGTGGCGTTGACAGTGCTGGGCAATGTGGGGCTGTTGGCAACATCTGGCCTGCTTTTATCGAAGGCAGCAATAACACCGGAAGTGTTGTTGCTGATGCCATTGATTACAGGCGTACGTTTCTTTGGAATTGGTCGTGCTGTTTTGCGTTATGCAGAAAGACTCTTGAATCACAGCATTGCCTTTCGTATCTTAGGTCACTTGCGTAAAGACTTTTATGATCATTTGGAACCGTTGGTTCCTGATGCGTTTCCGAACTATGCGCAAGGGAAGCTATACAATCAATTTGTTACAGACATCAACGTGCTGCAGTTTTTCTATTTGAAGGCAGTTTCTGTTCCGGTGGGCTGCGTGTTCATTTATACAGTATGTGCTTTATTTTTGGCGTTTTATGAACCATCGCTTGTTCCAATGCTGTTACTTGGGCAAGTGATTGCAGGGCTGCTTGTGCCGGCGGTAACGGTTTCTGGTGGCCGTGCCAAGAAATACCAAGCGGCAGAGTGGCAGTCGGCGTTGTCCGAGCAATTTTTAGATTATAAAAAAGGGCTTGTTGATTTGCATCTGTTTGGGAAAATAACATTGGTGCAGCGTTCGATGGCTGAAAAGGTTCAACAATTTACCTTGCTGCATGCACGTATGAGTTTGAAGAAAAAAATCGTTAGCCGCTTAACGTTTGCGCTTAGCCATTTGAGTATGTTGTTGGCGTTATGGATGATGATTCCCGCGGTACGTGATGGCAGATTGCCAGGTGTTGATGTAGCTATGTTGGCACTTTTGATACTTGCTAGTTATGAAGCGGTGCTGCAGATGCCTGAAGCAGTGCTGCAAATGGATGAATCTGTGGCTGCTGCTGAGGAAATGCGAACAGTCTATGAAAAGGCGGTGCCTCAACATCGGACGGAAGCTGTTACTTTGCCACAATCGTTAGTGATTGAGGCTAAGAATGTTGACTTCCATTATCATCAGGAAGGCCGGTGTTTTATTGAAGGTTTGACACTTTCTATTCCGCAAGGACAGCATATAGCTATTGTTGGGGAAAGTGGTAGTGGGAAATCTTCGCTGGCACGTATTTTTTCAGGTTTATGGCAGATCGACAGTGGTCGCTTGACGCTTGGCGGCCATGAGTATTCAGCCATCGATCAGGAAACGTTGCATCGTTATGTAGCGAGCGTGGATCAGGAAAGTTATTTCTTTTACACAACCATTCGAGAAAACATGCAACTTGCTAATCCTTCTGTTAGTGACACAGCCATTTGGCAGGCACTGGCCATGGTGGAGTTGGATGATGTTGTAAAAGAACTGTCAGGTGGATTGGATGCCACGTTGGCAGAAAATGCGGCAATGCTTTCTGGCGGTCAGCGCCAGCGCTTGGCCATTGCACGAATGGTTGTTCAGGATCCGAAAATTGTAATTCTTGATGAAGCTTTACAAAAGCTGGATAAGCGCTTGGCAGAAAGAATTTTTGAACGCCTTCTTCATTGGGGCGAAGGACGTACGATGATTATTATTAGCCATAGCTTAGAAATGTTAGATAAGCTTGACTTTTCATACGTTCTTTCGTATGGTAGAATCATTGAGCAGGGATCGCATGAGCGGCTCCTTGCCAATCCAAATGGCCATTATCGGGCCTTGTATGACATTGAACAATCACAATTTTGAGGAGGAGAATCATGTATCGATTGCAAACACATAACGGCCTAGTCTGGGTAGAAGCAGACGCATTGGCCAACGCACCGGATATTGTCCATGCTTTTTCTACGCGCCATGGTGGACGCAGTGGTTTTCCTTATCAATCACTGAACCTGGGGCTGCACACAAATGATGATATAATGACTGTGCGCAGCAACCGCGACCGCTTTGTGACAAATTTTGGCATCAGTCCAAATGAAGTGGTTAGCCTACACTTCATTCACTCGAATAAGGTGCTTGAAGTAAGCGCGAAAGATGGTGGAAAAGGTTTTCACTCGCCAAAAGATGCTTTGGGTGATGCGGATGGAATGATTACCAATGTACCACGGCGGGCATTGTTCGTTACCTACGCAGACTGTGTACCTGTTTTGTTTTATGACCCAACGCATCGTGCTATTGGAGCTTGCCATGCAGGTTGGCGTGGAACAGTGGATGGTATTGTCATGGAGACAGTAAAGGCAATGCAAAATGCCTATGGAACGGAACCAGGTGATTTGCAGGCGGTTGTTGGGCCGGCGATTGATCCGGATCACTTTGAAGTGGGACGGGAAGTTGTTGATGCAGTCATTGCTCATGCAGTGGTACCGGGACGGCTGTTGCAGTCGCGTAAAAATGGAAAGTATCTGTTCAATATCTGGCAGGCCAATATTGATCAGTTGACGACGATAGGCGTAGCACGAGAAAATATTACATTGATAGATTTATCTACGTTTGCACGAGATGATCTGTTTTTCTCTCATCGTCGTCGTTTTGGTGGAGAAGTGGGCCGTCAGGCTGCGTTTATTATGCTGAAATAGGAGAAAAATGATGTTGTCGAAACGACTGGAAGCCGTTGCGTCATGTGTGCCCGACGGGGTTCGCATGGCAGACATCGGATGTGATCATGCCTACTTGCCAATTGCATTGCTTGAGCGTGGACAAGTGGCCTATGCGATTGGTTGTGACCTTCATGAAGGGCCATTGGCTGCAGCCAAAAAGAATGCTGCTCGCTCTGGTATTGATATGTCTTTGCTGGAGCTGCGTTTAGGCGATGGTCTTGCGGCATTGACCCCTGGTGAAGTGGATGTCGTGACCTTGGCAGGAATGGGTGCTGGTCTCATGGTGGAAATATTGTCAGCTGAACCCAAAGTTGTGGCTGATTTACAACGTATTGTGGTGTTGCCAAATGTAGCACCATGGTTGCTGCGACGTTGGGGTATGGAACAAGGATTTGCGGTTGGTGAAGAACAAGTGGTTTATGACAACGGCCATTTTTATGAAGTGTTTACGCTGACACGTCAAACAACACCATTTACCTATAGTGAAACAGAATTGTATTTTGGTATTCATTTATTGACGCGGTGTGATGATGTGACGTGCGCCTATTTTGAAGAGCGCTGGAAAAGCGATGAACGTTTGTTGGATACTTGGGCACCGCTGGTAAAAAGCCATCAAGAGCTTAACGTTAAGTATGAGCACTTACTGAAATTGTGGGACAGTTGGAGGAATGAGCGATCATGCGAGTAAAAGACATTATGCAACAGATAGAACATCTGGCACCGACAATGCTCAAAGAAGACTGGGACAATGTAGGTTTGCAGATTGGGGATCCAGCGGCAGAAGTGAAACGTGTGCTTTTGGCGTTGACGCCATCGCTGACAGTTGTTGAGGAAGCGATTGAAAAGCATGCAGACCTTATTGTTACACATCATCCGTTTATCTTTAAAGGCGTGAAAACTTTACGAACAGATACAGCTATTGGGCGCATGAGCCAACTTTGCTTAAAGCATGATGTTGCGCTGTACGCTGCACATACCAATCTGGATATTGCTCGTGGTGGGGTGAATGATGTTCTCGCAGAGCGGTTGGGATTGGTAGATGTTGAAGGCCTAGAAGAAACACTGGCAACACCGCGTTATAAAGTGGTAGTCTTTGTGCCGATCAGCCATCTTGAAACAGTGAAAACCGCGTTGTTTGAGGCAGGTGCAGGCTGGCAGGGCAATTATGATGCCTGTGCTTGGTCAGTTGCCGGACAGGGGCAGTTCCGACCACTGCAAGGTGCTGATCCATATCTTGGGCAAGTTGGTGCAGTGGAAGAGGTGGCGGAAGCCCGTCTGGAAGTTTTGGTTGACCATGCTGTGCTGGCTAAGGTGTTGACGGCATTGCGCCAGTCTCATCCATATGAAGAGCCGGCGTACGATGTGTTTGTTAACGAGGCCAGTGTGGAACGGGAAAGCCTTGGACGGATCGGTCGTTTGCCGCAGCCAAAAGCGTTTGTGGAATGGTTGGACGATGTCAAAAGTAGTTTAAACCTGCCTGTTATTTCATTTGCTGGTCCAACAAATACTCAGGTAGAACGCGTAGCACTTTGTGGCGGTAGTGCTACAGAATTTTTGCATCGCGCCAAACAGCTTGGTGCTGATGTATATGTAACAGGGGACATGAAATATCACGATGCCCAGCAGGCAGTGGAGCTTGGTTTGCCAATGGTGGATGTTTCGCATTACGCTGGTGAACGGCCAGTATTGGCGCGTTTATCATCGTATCTCACAGAGTCTTTTGGTGACATGCTGGACGTGATCATTTCAGAGAATGAAGAAAATTTTATTCAATATCGTTAATTTTGGGGGATGATTGAAATATGAGAAAGTGGATGAAGAAAGCAGCTGCACTACTCCTTTGTGGAGCGATGACCGTTGGGCTGATGGCCTGCGGCAGTGATGAAGCAACAACAGAAAATGTAGCTTCAAGTGCACCAGCAGCATCACAGGAACAAACCACCAATGTTGTTCGTGTGGGTGTGCTCAGTATTGCGGACAGCCTGCCGATTTTTGCGGCTGAACAGGAAAACATGTTTGCTGATGCAGGGTTGAATGTTGAAATCTATCCTTTTGCCAGCAGCTCTGACCAATCAAAAGCGGTGGAAGCTGGCGAATTGGATGTTGTGATGAACGACATGATCGTGCAAAGCTTGATGAAAAAAGCCGATACCAATACGAAGGTGGTAAGTTTGGCTTTTGGTGCTACGCAGCAGGAAGGGCGTTTTGTAGTGGTGGCAGCGCCAAACAGTGGAATCACGAAACCTGAAGATCTTGCGGGAAAACGTGTGGCAATTTCAACCAATACCATGATGGAATATCTGATGAATCAATATGAAAAATACTATAATTTGGATGCGGATAGTATTGAATTGGTAAATATGCCAGACTTGATGCTGCGTGTAGAAACGCTGCTTCAGGGCAATGATATTGATGCAGCTATTTTGCCAGATCCGTTGGCAGCATTTGCACTTGCCAATGGGGGAATTAGCGTGATTGACGATACGACATTAGATGAAAATTATTCTCAGTCAGTTTATCTTGCAACGGATGCGTTTATCGATCATAACAAAAGCACATTGGATACATTTATGAACGTGCTTTTCCAGGCAATGAATGATATTAATGAGAATCCTGATAAATATCGTGAACTTTTGATGGAAAAAGCAAAGGTACCAGAACAATTACAGGAAAATTATCCGATGCCTACCTTCACGCCAGGAGCCGTACCAACGGAACAGGAAGTGGCGCGTTTGGAAGCGTGGATGGTAGAAAACCAACTGCTTGATAAAGTATATAGTTATCATGATCTTATTGATACGTCTTATGTGAAAGAGGATGCAAAGTGATTTACCGTTTAACCGATGTCGGTTTTACTTATCCTGAAAGCGCCAACACCTTGTTGGCGCATTTTGATTGGCAAATAAATAATCATGAGCGGTGGGCGTTGATTGGTCCGTCTGGCTGTGGTAAGACAACATTGCTTTATCTTTTGGCAGGGTTGAAAAAACCGACACAAGGCACAGTGATATGTCAAGGCAAGCCGGCAGCGGCACCCATGGATGGTGTAAGTTTCATCCAACAGCATTATGGACTGTTTCGTTGGAAAACAGTGCGTAAAAATCTTGCGTTACCACTTATTCTAAAAAAAGTTCCACGTAAAAAAATTGCTGAAAAAGTCGCGCGGGAAATCAATCGTTTAGGACTTGAGGGATTAGAAAATAAATTTCCTTCACAACTTTCCGGTGGTCAATGTCAACGCGTGGCAATTGGGCGAGCGCTGATTGACGAACCCAGCGTGCTGCTTATGGATGAGCCGTTTTCGGCGTTGGATGCATTGACGCGCGAAACCCTGCAAGAAGAAGTGCTGCAGCTTTCTCAAGAAAGTGGCGTTACGTTGGTTCTTGTTACGCACAGCATTGAAGAAGCGGTTTACATATGTGATCACTTGTTGGTTTATGGAAAAGATGGTGATACGCCAGTTGTTGTTGATAATACAGCAACACCGAAAGAACGTTATGCGACAGCCTTCGTGGCACAATGTGCGTATGTGAAGCAGCTATTGGAAGGAGGAACGGCGCAATGAAAAAAGCACTGTCGATTCTTATTGCATCAGTGGTCTTGCTGTTGTGCTGGCAACTTGCCAGTGTAGCGCTGGATAAAGCGTTTTTGCCGGGGCCAATCACTTCCTTTCAGGCATTTGTCGATCTCTGCGTTGAGGGAGAAATGTTGCCGCAATTCTGTATCAGTGCCATACGGGTGTTGGTGAGTACAGCATTGGGGGTGGTTTTGGCGGTGCCTTTGGGTATGGCTTGTGGTCGTTTTGAACGGTTGTATCAGATCAGCACGCCGTTGGTGGCTGTTTTATATCCTTTGCCAAAAGTTGTTTTTCTGCCAATACTCGTCGTCCTTTTTGGATTGGGAAATCTGCCCAAAATCGTTCTTATTACCTTGATCATTTTCTTTCAAATCTTTGTGGTGGTATGTGATGCGGCACATCAATTGCCTCAAGAAAGTGTTGATTCGATGCACACTATGAGTCGTCGCCTATCAGACGTTTTTTGCCATTTATTGCTGCCAGCTTGTCTTCCGTCGGTGCTGACGTCCTTGAGGATCTCTGTTGGCACCTCGGTTGCCGTTCTCTTTTTTGCTGAAACCTTTGCGTCTTTTGATGGCTTGGGGTATTTAATTTTGGATGGTATGGAACGTCGTGAATACCCAGATATGTTTGCGGGGATCATTGGCATGGCGCTTCTGGGAATCGTACTATATGAATGTATTTATTTTGTTGAAAAACGTTGCTGCCGTTGGTTGTGATGTTTGTGACTTGAGCCAGTCCTTAAATGGCTCTTTTTTATTTTGTCAAAATTTGAAGACAATGTAGATATTTGGTGTTAATTTTGTCGAGGACCTTTTCTAAATGCACGTTGTGAGATATGATATAATAGATTGGTAATGAAAAGGAGGCCGTATGAAAAAAATATCCCTAATAGTGGTGATGTTGCTCTGTGCAGTATCACTGAGTGGCTGTTCGGTCTTTTTTGAAGAACCTTCAGCGTTGATTCTTCCTCCGGCGAGTGATCAGGATGAGTATGTTGAACGTACATTGATCAATTCATTTTTAAGCGATGGGGAGCACTTAGAAGTGCCTGAAGATATGGATGAGCCGGCAGCCTTTGTTGATCTTGATATTGATGGTGACGAGCAGCAAGAAAAGCTTGTATTTTGGTCTAATAACAATGGCCATGAAGTGGGCGTTTTGCTTATGAAGCAGAACAAAGACGGCACATGGGAGATTATGGATCAAATTCGTCAGTATGGAAATGCTATTGACTTCTTCAAACTCATTGATTTGAACAACGATGATATACAGGAAGCCTGTGTTGGTGTTGATGTTGGCGGAAACAATGTGCTTTCTATCTATAAATTAAACGATGAGGGTTTTGGCGAAATAGCCCAATTGAATTATTCCTTCCTTGATATTGTTGATCTGAATGATGATGGAACCAATGCCATCCTTTGTGCACTTAACGACTATAACGATACTGCGTCAACAACGACATTGACCGTTTACGAAGGCGGCGAGAGTATTGAGCCGGTGTATCAAAAGAGTTTTGATGGCAACTGTTTGGAAATGACCTATGGAAATGTCAGCGCCACACAAAAAGGTCTTTATTTTATTCGTACCAGCAATTATAGTGACCTTAATGTAGAACTTTTACTGCCAACAGAAAAAGATGGCTTTGATGAGCAATTGACAGCCTTAGTACATTATATGAATACGGCTTCGTCGCGTAGTGCTATTGTGGCTGATGTGACAGGTGATGGTGTTCTTGATGTGCAATCAATCATTGAACCGATTGAATCGTCGGGAAGAGACGAAGGCGATTACTTGCGTATTTGGAAAACGTGGGACGGCAGTAATGAGATGAAAAATGTATATGGCGTGTTAGAAAACAACACAGATGGCTATACTTTTGTATTGCCGCAGTATTGTTTGGACTCGGTGCGCTATCAATTTGTGTCGGATAAGGGCAGTAACCAAGTTCGACTCTATGATGGCAACAACACGGAGCCAGCAATTATTCTTTATGCGCAAACAGCATCTGAAGTTGAAAAAATAGAAAATATGAAGGGGATCATCCCGCTAGGGACTTCTCCAAGTTCTCAGCGTGTTTATTTCGCGTTGTGCAATACGGATAGATTTGCGGGTCAATTGATTGATGTCGAAGGCCTAAAGCAACTCTTCCAAATTGAAGGAGGACAAAAAAATGACCAATAAAATTTTAGTTGTAGAAGATGAAGAAGCCATTCGTGGTTTTATTAAAGTGAACCTAAAACGTAATAATTTTGATGTCATCGAAGCTGGCAGCGGGGAAGAAGCGTTAGAAAAGTTGGATGACAGCGTAGATATTGTGCTGCTTGATGTTATGTTGCCAGGTATCAATGGTTTTGAGGTTTGTGCGAAAGCACGTGAAACATATCCTCAGCTGGGTGTGATCATTCTAACAGCAAAGGGTCAGGAAGAAAATAAAATTGAAGGCTTGGAAGCTGGTGCAGATGACTATATTGTCAAGCCCTTCAGCCCGAAGGAATTGCTGGCGCGCATTAATGCGCTGCTGCGACGCTTGTCCATTCAGGTAGACGAAGCTGGTGAAGATGCCAAAGAATTGGTGACGGGTATATTCACAATGAATATTGATGAACGCCGTTTCTTGAAAAATGGCAAAGAAATCGAATTGACGCCAATTGAGTTTTCTTTGGTTAAATATTTCATGGAAAATGCCAATAAGGCCGTTCACCGTGATGAAATCCTCAATAATGTTTGGGGCTATAATTACGTGGGCGACTTTAAGATTGTCGATGTAAATATTCGTCGTATTCGTCAGAAAATCGAAGAAGATCCATCAAAACCAAAATATATTGAAAAGGTTTGGGGCTATGGTTATCGTTGGTGGGGTGGTGATTGATCGTGGCATCAGGTCTTGGCACAAAGCTATCTCTGAGTTATGTGCTGATTAGTCTGATCACGCTCATTATCATGGAAAGTCTGTTCTTTTTTGCCATCTATCAGTATTATATTACGGGCATGGAGCAGACCCTAACCAATAACGCTGAAGCCAGTGCATCGATGTATAGTCGATATGCACCTACAGGCGATATCAAAGACAAGCAAGATTTTATTTTTGAAAATATGGATAGCCAGGAAAAAGCTCTGGTCGAAGTCTATGATGCAAATGGGCATTTTCTTATCAATAACCTTGGTGATACTGAGAATGCAACAGAATTGACTGAAGACTATCAGGCTGCAGTGCAGGGGGATATTGAATCCTGGCGAGGAAAACTTGATACACGAGAGGCGGTCATGTCCGTTTCGGTGCCGATATATGATGGAAAAATAGTGGTTGGCGTATTGCGTTATGTATCAAGTATGTCAATGGTGAATGCGCTGTTGAAAGAAAACTTTATGGCTGTCTTTTTGATTGGTTTGGTAATCTTGATTGCGGCTGCTATTATTGGTCGTGTCATGAGCTCTCTTATTCTTCGGCCGATCCGCAATCTGATTCGTGTTACTCGGGAGATAACAAAAGGAAATTTAGAAGCAAAAGCAACGGTATACAATAATGACGAAATTGGGCAACTTTCAAAAGCCATTAATCGCATGACGGATGAAATTGCACAATCGTATAAAACAAAAAATGATTTTATTTCGAGTATTTCTCATGAGTTGCGCACACCATTGACTTCAATCAATGGATGGGCAGAAACCATTGAAGATTCTCCGGAAGATATTGAAACCACAAAAATGGGTATGGAGATCATCTCACGTGAAACAAAGCGTATGATACGTCTTGTTAATGATCTTTTGGATTTTTCAAAGTTACAGTCTCATCGCATTGAACTTGAATTAGAACCCATTTGGATGAATGATTTTCTTGAAAGTCTCTATAATCAGTTTTTGCCACGTGCTGCGCAGGATGAAGTTGCTTTGCGTTTGCACCTTGGTAATACCAATGTAATGATTATGGCAGATGATAATCGTTTGAGTCAGGTATTTGTCAATATTTTGGACAATGCCTTTAAGTTTGTTAAAGGACGTGCTTATCCTGAAGTGGTTATTCAAGCACATATGTTGGATGATCAGGTTGTTATGACAATCGAGGACAATGGCCCAGGTATGTCTAGTGAAGAGCTGCTGCGTGTGAAAGAGAAATTTTACAAAGGCTCCAGCAAACAGAGTGGAACAGGTCTGGGGTTATCAATTGCCAATGAAATTGTGGCCCTACATAATGGGACGTTTTATATCGACAGTATTCGTGGTGTTGGCACAAAAGTGTCTGTGGTGCTGCCGTTTGAAGAGTCTACCACTGATGAAGACTCATACGATTTTGAGAGTGAACCAAAAAATGATAATAATAACGAAGCCTGCTAGAAGTGTGCATATGCCTCTAGTAGGCTTTTTGCAATTAATGAAGTATGCTGTGATGGTTTATAATGAAGGAATAAAAAGCGCTTATTGGTACAGCTGGAGATGTTTTTAAAAGGTGTTTCATAGAAAAAAGTGGTACACCAAAAAGAAGAAACGTTTATATATGTGGTTGAAAAAACAATTGAGTAATATATTCTCTTTTTTTTATGCAAAGGAGATAAAATAACCATTCCGTTTTGTCTGCATAATTAAGTGAATTCTAAAAAGCTGACAGGCCATTAGAGATGATGATGGATCCATTAGAAAATGTGTAATATAACAGATATGAAAAAGATGTTCTGTTATATTACAAAAATGAGATTTGGGGTTGAATTCTCTTGAAATATGGCTATAATATAGATAACGGTTCAAGACCTAGGAAGTTATTATGATAGATTAAAAGAAAAGAAGGTGTGAATAGGCGTGATAGGAGCAGATATCTTATTAAAATGCCTTGAAAAGCAAGGCGTTGATTTAGTTTTTGGGCTGCCAGGGGGAGCAGTTATACCACTATATGATCGTCTTAAACATTTTAGTGTAAAACATATTTTGATGCGCCATGAACAAGGTGCGGTACACGCTGCCGATGGTTATGCGCGTGCAACGGGAAAAGTTGGTGTTTGCTTCGCAACAAGTGGTCCTGGCGCAGCTAATATGATGACGGGGCTTGGGACGGCATCGATGGATTCTATTCCTTTGGTCATGATTAGCGGACAGGTAGCAAGTTCGCTGCTTGGTAAGGATAGCTTTCAAGAAGCCTATGTTACGGGCATGGCGGATGCAGTGACAAAAGCAAGCGTCATGGTGACGGATGCCAGTCAGATTCCGCAGGTAATTGCCGATGCGTTTTTGATTGCTTCGCATGGTCGCCCGGGACCTGTCTTGGTTGATATTCCAAAGGACATATTTACACAAGATGTAAAGAATCCTGAATTGGATGTTGAGCCTACAGAACGTTATAAACGTAAGCTGAAAAGCAGTGTCATTACTCGTGAACAGATTAGAAAAGTGGCTCGTATGCTCGCTGAAGCAGAAAAACCGTTGATTATCATTGGCGGTGGTGTGAATACGACGGATGATGTTCGCGACAATGTTTTAACTGTTGTTGATCAACTGGATGTGCCAATTTGTCAGACCTTGATGGCAAATGGTGTCGTTCCAGGTGACCATAAAAACTTTGTTGGTATGGTTGGGATGCATGGGACAACCGATGGCAACTATGCCATTCAAAATTGTGATCTGTTGTTAGCTGTAGGGATGCGCTTCGATGATCGTGTTACAAGTGACACAACACGTTTTTCGCAGCATTCTAAGAAAATTCATGTTGACATTGATTCTTCTGAAATCGGTAAGAATGTTCAGGTTGATATTCCTATCGTTGGCGATGCCACAGAATTCTTTGAGCTGCTTGCAGGTGAATGCATGGATGAACAGGCTGATCACAGCGCATGGCGGCAAGAAATTGCAGATCATTATCGTCCACTTCGTCATGGTGATCCAAAGTCGCTGCCACCAATGGAATTGTGCGATATTATTAACAAGGAACTGGATGAAAATACAGTGGTTGTTACTGATGTTGGACAACATCAAATGTGGGCGGCGCTGTTCTTACATCCAAAAGGACCACGCCGTTTCTTGACTTCAGGTGGTTTGGGAACGATGGGATACGGGTTGCCAGCGGCCATTGGGGCACAGTTTGGGAAGAAAGATTCTCGCGTTATTCTTATTACAGGCGATGGCAGTTTCCAGATGAATGAACAGGAACTTTGCATTGTAAAAGAATTTTCCGTACCGCTGAAAATTGTAATGTTTAATAATGGGTATCTTGGCATGGTGCGTCAATGGCAAGAAATGTTTAATGATGCAAACTATGCAGCAACACCTTTGGATGTTGGACCAAATTGGGAAAAGCTGATGGGAGCATATGATATTCCATACCACAGCATTACCACTTTAGATGAGGCAGAAGAACAGCTGCCGGCGTTGCTTGAGCAGGAAGGCCCTCTGTTTATTGAATGTAAGATAAACAGATTGTCAAATGTTTATCCGATGATACCAGCGGGTTGCTCGTTAGATGAAATAGTGGGGGAATTTGAAGATGAAGCATAAATTAGCAGTAACAGTAGAAAACAACCCAGGTGTTTTGTCACGTGTTTCCGGTCTGTTCTCCAGACGTGGTTATAACATTGACAGTCTTGTCGTTAGTGATACTGAAGATCCAACAGTCTCCCGCATGACCATTGTGGTTCATGGCGATGAAGTGACCATTGAACAGGTGACCAAGCAGTTGCATAAACTCATTGATGTTATTAAAGTCAATGATATTACTCATGAAGATATTGTTGAAAGACAGCTTTTGATGGTTCGCGTATCTTGCGATCGTGAAACACGTGGAGAAATCAAGACGCTGATGGATATTTTCCATGCACGCATTATAGATGTAGGCCGTCGTTCTATGATTATTGAAGCGACCGGCGACGATGATAAAATTGATGCTATCATTAAGACCTTACGTCCGTTTGGTGTGCAGGAAATTGTAAAGACCGGGGTTAGCGCAATGGTTCGCAGCCCAAAAGAAAAGTAAAATCTACCGCTTTTGCGGGTGATTTATATAATCCAATTTTTTAGGAGGCATTTTTTAAAATGGCAGCAAAAATTTATTACAAGACAGATGTTCCTCAAAATGTATTGACTGGCAAACAGCTTTGCGTTGTTGGTTATGGTTCTCAGGGTCATGCTCATGCTAAGAACCTGCGTGATAGTGGTTATAACGTTATCATTGGTATCCGTGAAGGTAAATCCGCACAGGCAGCACGTGAAGATGGCTTCGATGTATATCCAGTTGCAGAAGCTGTTAAAAAGAGTGATGTCATCATGGTTCTGACTCCAGATGAAACGCAGCCAGACATTTATAAGAATGAAATTGAACCAAATCTTGAAGCAGGCAATGCACTTGGTTTTGGTCATGGTTTTAATATTCATTTCGGCTACATCAAAGCTCCAGAAGGCGTAGATGTATTCATGTGCGCACCAAAGGGCCCAGGTCATATCGTACGTCGTGAATTTACCAAGGGTTCTGCTGTTCCAGATCTCGTTGCAGTTGCACAGGATGCAACCGGCAATGCTCTGCAGATTGCACTCTCTTGGGCTGATGGTATCGGTGGCACCCGCGTTGGTGTTATTGAAACCACCTTTAAAGAAGAAACTGAAACTGACCTCTTTGGTGAACAGGCTGTTCTCTGCGGTGGCTTGACCTCTCTGATCGAAGCTGGTTTTGAAACTCTCGTTGAAGCTGGTTATCAGCCTGAAATGGCATACTTTGAATGCTGCCATGAAATGCGTATGATCATCGATTTGATCTATGAAGGCGGCATGGATAAGATGCGTAAATCTATTTCTAACACTGCTGAATATGGTGACTATGTAACTGGCCCACGTGTTGTTACTGCTGAAACCAAAAAGGCTATGAAGGAAGTATTGGCAGACATTCAGAGCGGCAAGTTTGCAAAAGAATTCCGTGATGACTATGCAAATGGCTTCAAAGAATTCTATGCAATGCGTGAAAAAGAAGCAGGCCATCAGATTGAAGAAGTTGGCGGCCGTCTCCGCAGCATGATGCCATTCCTCAACGCAAACGATAAAAACGACTGATTCTTTAAGCATTAACGGGTGTGCGAGGCGCGCTCTGGTATAAACAAGTAAGGAAGGTGTTGCTATTGAACGGCGCAGAAATTTTAGTTCAAGCATTGCGAGACGAAGGCGTAACGGATATCTTCGGCTATCCAGGTGGTGCCTTATTGGAAATATTTGATGCTCTTGCCAAGAGTCCGATCAATAATGTTCTTGTTCGTCAGGAACAGGGGGCAGTGCATGAAGCAAGTGGCTACGCACGTGCAAAGCACACCGTAGGCGTTTGCATTGCAACGAGTGGTCCTGGGGCCACCAATCTGGTCACGGGAATTGCAACTGCCTATATGGATTCTATTCCTTTGGTTGCAATTACTGGCCAGGTGTCAAAGCATTTGATTGGGACAGATGCATTTCAGGAAACAGACATTACAGGGATTACTACACCAATCACAAAATATAATATCCTTGTGCAAAATGCAGAGGATCTTCCACGTATTGTTGCGGAAGCGTTTTATATTGCCCGTACAGGTCGTCCGGGTCCTGTGTTGATTGATATTCCTCGTGATGTTTCGCAGCAACAGGTGGCTGTTTATGAACCATGGAAACATGTAGATATTCGTAGCTATAAGCCAACCATTTATGGCCATGCAGGAATGATCAAACGTGCCGCAAAGGCAATTGCCGAATCAGAGCGTATGGTCATCATTGCTGGTGGTGGTGTTAACACAGCTGAAGCAACGAAGGAAGTTTTGGAACTCGCAGAAAAGAAAAATTGTCCAATTGTTTGTACGATGATGGGTTTAGGCAGTGTGCCGCAAAGCGATCCGCATGTTGTTGGCATGCTTGGGACTTATGGTAATCAGGAAGCAAATGACTTGATTCGTCAGTCGGATGTCATTTTGGCAATTGGTACGCGCTTTGATGATCGTATTATTAATGCGCCAAATCTTTTCGCACCAGATAGTTTCATTATCCATGTTGATGTGGATCCTGCGGAGATTGGCAAAAATATAACGCCAGATATTCCTATTGTTGGTGATGCAAAGCAGGTAATGCTTCAGTTGGAAGAAGCGCTGCAGCGAAAAGATCCGAATTTGGTGGATTGTCACTATTTGGATCGAGCAAAGGGTGCACCAGAGCCTGATCGTATTGTTCCGAAGGTTTTAGATAAGCTTAGTGACTTGGTTGATTTGAATAATACGTTTTTCACGACCGATGTTGGTCAGCATCAGGTGTGGGCGGCCAACTATCTAAAATGTGAAAAGCCGCATCAGTTTATTTCTTCTTGTGGTCTTGGCACAATGGGATATGGTATTCCGGCGGCTGTAGGAGCACAGGTTGCATGCCCTGATAGTACTGTGATCGCTATTACAGGTGATGGCAGTTTCCAAATGGGAATGTATGAACTAGGAACTATTATGGAGCAGAAGCTTCCTGTAAAGGTTCTGCTGTTTAATAACCAAGCGCTTGGCATGGTACGTCAGCTTCAGTATCATTATGTGGGGCAGCGTTATACCAACGTTTTATTCCAGTGTGATATTGATTTTTCAAAGATTTTCGAGGCGTATGGATTTAAAACCTATCGTATTCATTCTGAAGAAGACATCGAATCTGTTTTAAAAGAAGCGCTGGCAGATCCAAATTGTGCACTGATTGAGTGCGCTGCTCCTATGGAAGATAATTGTTCACCAATTACTCTCGGTGGGGCGAACATCAATGATATGGTGAATTGCTAAAAGATTGATTGAACTGCAGCACGAAGGTGCTGCAGTTTTTTGTATTTTAAGGGAATTTCACAGATAATTGTTAATAATTCGTGAAATAAAAATGCAAAAAAGATTTGCTTAGGTCCTCTTGACAAGGACGTGATCTTCCGTTAATATCCTTATGTAGCGGATGAATATCCGCTGAGAATAGACGGAGGGACGTGGCGTTATGAAAGAAAATGCTGTGAATAAACGTTATATCGTTGACGAACGCATTTTACCGGAAGCGATTTTAAAAACGGCGCAAACAAAAGAACTGCTTGCAAAAAATCCTGGCTTAACAATTAATGAGGCGGTCAAGCAAGTTGGACTTAGTCGCAGTGCTTTTTATAAATATCGAGATGGCATCTTTCCTTTTTATGAAGCGGTCAAGGAGAAGATCGTAACCATTCAGATCAATATGGAAAACGAGGCAGGCGTGCTTTCACGTTGTTTAAATGTGGTCGCTGATTCTGGCGCAAACATCCTGACGATCAATCAGGGAATTCCGACAGAAGGGATTGCACGCGCAACGATTTCTTTTGAGTCTCGTTCTGATGAACGCTATAATTTGGAATTGATGTTGGAATCGTTGTATGATATTTCAGGCGTGCTCAAAGTTGAGCCTATTGGTCAGAACTGATGCGTGTGGAGGTGACATATGAAAAAAGAAGTTATTAATGTAGCGTTGCTTGGCATGGGAACTGTTGGTTCTGGGGTGTATGAAGTGATTGAAAAGCTCCAGAAAGATAATTTTATTGATAAGGTTGGCGCTGACGTTCGGGTTAAACGTGTATTGGTACGTTCCCCGGAAAAATACGCCAATCAGGTTGCACCGCACACCATATTAACTACAAATTGGCAGGACATTTTAAATGATGATGAGATTTCAATTGTTATTGAAGTAATGGGTGGTATTGAGCCTGCGCGTACCTATTTGACAGAGGCATTGCGTGCAGGTAAAAATATTGTTAGTGCCAATAAAGATTTGATTGCGGTACATGGACAAGAATTGCAAGCGCTTGCCGCCGAAGTGAAGCGAGATTTTCGTTATGAGGCTTCTTGCCTTGGTGCGATTCCGATTGTTCAGCCGTTGAAAGAAAATATGGCGGCCAATCATTTTTCTGAACTCGTTGGTATAATGAATGGCACAACTAATTTTATTCTTACCAGTATGGCGGAGAATGGTTTGGGTTTTGAGGAAGCGCTGACAGAAGCGACGGCGCTTGGATATGCGGAAGCCGATCCGACAGCTGATATAGAAGGGCTTGACGCAGGGCGTAAAGTAGCCATTCTTGCTAATATTGCTTTCCATACGCCAGCGGTGTTTGATGATGTCCATGTAGAAGGCATTACCAAAATCTCAAAGCTTGATATGGAGTATGCAGAATCTATCCATTGTGTGATTAAGCTATTGGGGATTGCTACAAAACAAGATGATGGTTTATGTTTGCGTGTACATCCTGCCATTTTATCCAAGTCGCATCCTCTTGCAACTGTTGGCGGTTCCTTTAACGCTGTCTTTGTAAAAGGTGATGCGATTGATGAGGCTATGTTTTATGGACGAGGCGCAGGAAAGCTGCCAACAGCAAGCGCTGTGGTTGGAGACATGATTGATATTTGTCGAGACATCGTATATGGCTGTGAGGGTCGAATTGGTGATTATACCTATGAAAATATTCCGATTAAGCCGATGAGTAAAATGCGCAGCCGTTTTTATGTGCGCTTATGCATTCCTGATCGTCCGGGTGTGCTTGGCGAAGTGGGCATGCTTTTTGGTGACAGTGGTGTGAGTATTGCGCAAGCCATGCAAAAAGATTCAACAAATTCGAAAGATGCAGAGTTTGTGATTATTACGCATGAAGTGCTCGAAGAAAAATTCCTGGAAGCGCTTGATCGCTTGAAAAATGCGGATTCTGTACGTCAAATAGAAAATGTTATTCGCATTTATGGGGGATTGCCACAATGAATATGAAAGAATGGTTTGGAAATGCACCGCAAATTGTGATTAAAACCCCTGCTACTTCCGCAAATATGGGGCCGGGGTTTGATTGCTTGGGCATGGCGGTTGGCCTTCATAATGAATTGTGGTTGAAGAAGCTGCCTGCAGGAGAGGCGTCACAAATTACTGTGGAAGGATATGGTGCGGGCGATTCGGAAAACTTGGATAATTTGATCTATCGTACCTACGCGGATGCGATGGCAAAAATTGGGTCTGAGGTTCAACCGATTGCATTGCACTGCATCAATCGTGTTCCTTTTGCGCGTGGCCTTGGTTCAAGTTCGGCTGCGGCGGTAAGTGGACTGGTTGTGGCACAGCTGATGTCCAATGGCGCTTTTTCAAAAGAAGAGCTTATGCAAATGGCTACGGACATAGATGGTCATCCGGATAATGTGTTACCGGCTCTTTTGGGCGGTATTGTGATTGGATGCATGACAGATGATAAACGTGTTGTTGCGAAAAAGTTGCAGCCGGTAGAAGGGTTGTATGCATATGCATTAATTCCTGACTATCCGTTGCCAACGTCGAAGGCACGTGCAGTTATGCCAGATGGTTACAATCGTGCGGATGTGGTGTATAATCTTGGTCACCTTGGGTTATTGGTAGCATCACTGGCAACTGGCAGCATTGATGGCCTGGCTGATGCGTTTTCTGATCGCATTCATGAGCCCTATCGTTTGCCGTTGATGCCGGGCATTCAGGAAGCAAAAGACATTGCATTAAAAAAGGGCGCTTTAGCGGCGTTGGTCAGTGGGGCTGGTTCGACCATGCTGATTCTTTCTGATGCAAAACGAGATTTTAGTGAAACACTGACAGCCCTCGAACAGCAGCATGTTGGTGGACAGTTGATCGAAGTTCCACCAATCGCAACTGGTGTTCAATGTTTTGAAAATGAAATGGAGTTGAAAATATGGCCTTAATTGTACAAAAATATGGCGGCACTTCTGTTGCCAATCCGGAACGCGTAAAGTTTGTCGCTGAACATGTGGCAAAAACCAAGCGTGCCGGTAATGATGTCGTTGTTGTTGTTTCTGCGCCTGCGGGAATGACTGACGATTTGACAAGTCGCGCCTTTAAAATCAGTGAGATGCCAAATCCGCGCGAAATGGATATGCTGTTGTCTACGGGAGAACAGATTTCTATAGCTTTGACTGCGATGGCTTTGCAGGAACTTGGTTTACAGGCAATTTCGTTTACTGGTCCGCAAGTATGTATTCGTACTGATGATTCTCATCAGAAGGCGCGTATTGTGGATATCAATGCCAACAAAATTGGCCGTGAATTGAGTGAAGGCAAGGTTGTTGTTATCGCTGGTTTTCAGGGTATTGGGCCAGATGATGATATCACTACATTGGGGCGTGGTGGTTCTGATACGACAGCTGTTGCGATTGCTGCTGCTATCGGTGCTGATGTGTGTGAGATTTACACGGATGTTGATGGTATCTACACAGCTGATCCGCGTATGGTGCCGAACGCAACAAAGCTGAACAAAATTTCTTATGATGAAATGCTTGAATTGGCAAGCCTTGGTGCGAAGGTATTGCATCCAAGATCTGTTGAAGTGGCTAAACTTCATGATGTAAAACTTTGTGTCCGCTCGAGCTTTAATACACATATAGGAGGAACTTTCGTGGTTAAATCTGAAGAACTGGAAAAAGAATACGCTGTTACCGGTATCGCGTGTGATAAAAATGTTGCCAAAGTGAGCATTTTTGGTGTTGAAGACCGTCCAGGCATTGCTGCTGAAATTTTTGGCGCGCTTGCTGCAGAAAAAATCAGTGTTGATATGATTATTCAGAGTGCAATGGTTGATGGCCTTAATGATATTGCTTTCACCATCGCGAAGAGCGATGCGAAACGTACAAAGATGATTATCGAAAATCTGGGGAATTCGTTGCATCATCGCGAAGTGATCGTTGATGACAGTGTGGTAAAGATTTCTGCTGTTGGTGCTGGAATGGTTGGCGCACACGGCGTAGCAGCACGTATGTTTGCAGCGCTGCGTGATGCTGGCATCAATATTGATTTAATTGGTACATCTGAAGTGAAAATTTCTGTTATCATCAAATATGATGAAGATGCCTTGAAAAAAGGCATGCAGGCGTTGCATGATGCCTTTGAATTGGATCAGATTCAATAATTATCTTCTCTACCTCTGGGCGTGCGCCCAGAGGTCTTTTTATTTTGTAAGATGATGTGGTAAAAAAATAGGGTGAAAGATGAAGGGAATGCTGATATAATGTCTTCAGTCGCATGCTAAAAAAGAAGGATGGTGTAGAATGAGAAAGAATTTACGAAAACCGGATCTCTGGCGACTGAAACCGGCACATATTCGAGAAACGTTTAAAATGGCGAAGCTGTTGTTTCTTGCGCAGGTGCGTCCATTGAAGGGGAACGTGGCTGCAGCATTGGTATGTTTGGGACTGCTTTTATTGCCTCCGCTCTATGCTTGGTTCAATATTGGTGCGAACTGGTCGCCGTATGATTTAACGTCCAATTTAAAGGTTGCGGTGACAAGTTTGGACGAAGGTGCGGAAGTAGAAGGCGTTAAGCTTAATGTTGGGGACGAGATTATTAAGGCACTAAAAGCCAACGATGCCATTGGTTGGCAGTTTGTATCTTATGATGAAGGGCAAGCTGGCGTCGAATCGGGTGAATATTACGCGGCGTTGGTTATTCCGAAAGAATTCAGTGAAACCATGACTGGTTTTCTTTATGGTGACACAAAACAAGCGTCGATTGATTACTATGTTAATGAAAAAGAAAATGCCATTTCGACCAAAATCATGGGTACAGGGATGGACACGGTTAGTAATGAGATAAACGAAACCTTTGTTGAGACTGTGACCACCATCGTTTTGGATACGCTCAAAGTAGCAGATAATGAATATGCGGATTATAAACCGAGCTTTGTGCGGATGCTGGATACCATGGATTTAACGGCTGAAAATATGTCGCTGTTTGTAAAAAACATGGATGAGTTTGAAGCGACGTTGGAGCAGATGAAAAAGTTGTCGGATAACGCAGAGAGCATTTTGCCTCAAGCCAGTCAAGCGTTAAAAGATGCGTCAGATTTGACCTTAAGTGCGCAAAACACGCTTCAGTCAACAAAGTCTACGGTTGGTGATATTCGGCGATTGCTGGAACAGAATGTGTTATCGCTCAATACGCTGGCTGATCAATTGCAGAGTGATGCAGAACGGCTCGCTGCTCTAAATGATGAAAACAGTGCTGCCGCCCAGGAGCGACTTCAGGATATGATTGATACGGTAAGTCAATTGCGGGATCATGTAGGAAACTTGGCGGATAATTTTGAACGCTTCAATCAGATGCTTCCGGTACCAAGTAATGCTATTTCGTCTTTTGTGAGTCGTTTGGATGCACTTGAGTCAACGTTGGATGGTAGTATCAGTCGCTTGCAAAGTCTTAAAGATGGATTATCAAATGGCAGTATAGCGGTTAATGATGCTGCATCAGAAGCAGCTGGTGTGGTGTCGGGTTTGGTGAATACTGTTAATGAAACTTGGAATGCTTACAATAATGGTGTGAGTGCGGCGCTTAGCGATTCTGCCGACCAACTTAGTAAAACGCTGGATAATTCTTATTCTTTGTTACAGAGTCTCTCGGGGTTGATTCCGCAAGTAGATGGTGTGCTAGGAACTGTACGCAGCATGGGACCGATAGGCTCGGACACTGTTGAGCGTTATAAAAAAATCATTGAGGATACGCAATCGCTATTGGAAAAAGAAACCAACGATCTGCGCGCCCTGTCTGAGGATGAGCAATTAAGTGAAGTTGTTAAATTTATTCAGCAAGATGTGGATAAACAAAGCAGCTTTTTAAGTCATCCTGTTGAAATAGAGACGAATCGTTTATACCCGGTTGCTAACTATGGCAGCGGCATGTCGCCGTTCTATACGACACTTGCTATTTGGGTGGGATGTCTTTTGCTCATGGCAATGATCAGTCCGATCAATGAAAAGGGGTTGGAGAAATATCCGGAAGCGCGGCTGACACCGATGTATTTATCGCGGTTGTGGTTATATCAAATTGTTTCAGCGGCGCAAAGTATGATTATTGGACTTGGGGATTTATTGATTTTGCATGTAGACTGTAGGCATCCGGTGCTTTTTGTGATATTATGTATACTTATCGGACAGATATTCTCGATTTTTATTTTTTCGCTCGTATTTACCTTTTCTGCTATAGGAAAGGCAATGGCAATTATCGTGTTGGTATTGCAAATTGCTGCGAGTGGTGGCACCTTCCCAATAGAAATGACACCGGCATTTTTTCAATGGATTCATCCGCTATTGCCGTTTACTTATTGTATTGGTGCTATGCGTGAGATCTGTTTTGGTATATATGGGCCGTCGCTGGTGCATGATTTAATGATGATGGCTTTGCTTCCTATTTTTTCGGGGATCGTGGTCGTTCTCTTTGGACCAGCATTGAGACGATTTGTAGAATTTTTTGAGCACTCGATGAAGAAGAGTGGGCTGATGTAATTTGTAATGCAGAGAAAGGATTGGTAATTATGGCTGTAAAAAAATCGCGTACGGGTAAGAAGAAAAGACCGCAATATGGTCCTCAGGGTACAAAGGAGCACGAAGCACCGAAGCCAACCCAACAAGAGATAAAACAGTACAAAAATGCACGCCGTGCTAATTATGGTTCCATTGGGCTGCTGCTTGTTGCAATGATCTTGCTGTTTGTATCGCCGAACTCGCTTAACGGCGATGTTTCTAATGCAATTATGGTCATTATCGCTTATTCTTTAACCATTATTTCTGGTTGTCTGATTCTTTACACCGTGAAGTATGTGTTGCCGGAACGTGTGAAAATGACGCGTATTACTGCTGGCGTTCTTATCGTCATTGGCGCGGCTGGTATTTTTCTGACTGCATCTAGTTTGATTAATGCTTAATGTAATCTGTCATGACAAAGAAATAAGACTCGGATTGATCCGAGTCTTATTTTTTATGCAATTATTTGCTGAATGGCGGTCGTGTTGTTATCTGCATGTCGGGTGTCCAGATTTCTGGCAGATGAAAGTCTGTTTCTTCGCAAGGCAATTCTTTGCCGATGAGTTGACAATTGAATCCGGCTGCGAGGATGGTGCAGGATGAGGGGAGTTTGGGCAGAAAGCGGTCGTAAAATCCGGCGCCGTAACCAAGACGTGTGCCGTATGGATCGAAG